>CAVEDI010000107.1:0-12534 GCA_963614405.1 Oscillospiraceae bacterium
GTTCCTGGCCAGATTGTCAAGGGCAAGGTCACCAAGATCGTTCAGTTCGGTGTGTTCATCTCCGTCGAAGACGGCATCGAGGGCCTGGTGCACATCTCCGAGATGGCCAACAAGCACGTCGATCAGCCTTCTCAGGTCACCCACGTGGGCGACAAGGTTCAGGTCAAGGTCATGGAGATCGACCTCGACCGTCGTCGTATCTCCCTGTCCATGAAGTCCGCTGCTGAGACTCTGGGCGTCGAGATCGAGGTTACCCCGCTGCCTTCCGAGAAGAAGGACGAGGAGACCGACGCCGAGTAAATCGGTTTGACGTTCACTTGTTTTAAGGGATCCGTCCGCAATGGACGGGTCCCTTTTTGCATTTGTTGCTGAGGTACGCGATGCTGCCCGTGCGCAATGCTGCCCGGGCTGTTCACAGGCTATTGGGTTGTCGGTGCACGAAAAATGCCGACATCCCGCCTCGGGGAGGAGGCGGGAACGCACCGAGTAGACGGAGGGGTGCGGAGCGCGGTCGCGTCTCGACTGACGACGTTGCCCATCGACGACTCTATTGTACTGCATAGCGCGGTTCTTGGTTTATCGTGTCGAACGCTTGTGTTGTGCCATTGCCTGCGGCAACGGTGTGCTACACTCTTGCACTGCTGAGTGGGCCAGACGGTCGCGCGATGTGCTGCTTGCAGCACGCGTGAGGAAAGTCCGGGCTCCAGAGGGCGGGATGCCGGCTAACGGCCGGGCGGAGTGATCCGACGGAAAGCGCCGCAGAAAAGAAGACTCCCACCTGCGCCGCAAGGCGTAAAGGGAAAAGCTGAAACGGTGGTGTAAGAGACCACCAGCGTCGTGGTAACACGGCGGCTTGGCAAGCCCCATCCGGAGCAAGCGCGAATAGGAACGCTATGGGCCTGCTCGGTCCGCGTTCGGGTAGCGTGCGTGGAGCTGCATGGTAACGTGCAGACAAGATAAATGACCGTTCACGACAGAACCCGGCTTATAGGCCCACTTGGCATTTTTGTTACCCTGACAATCGATACGGCCTTTGCCGTATTATTGAGGCTGTTTGTTGCTTTGCTTGTTGTTGAGGGGCTTTGTTGGACAGCTATTTTACTCTGCAATCGAATATTGAGGCTTCGGGCGAGTTTGTGGACCGCAAGAGCCGGTTTATTGCCCAGCTGGTCCATATTGAGTCCGAGGATGAGGCGAATGCCTTTATCGAGATGGTTCGCAAACGTCATTACGACGCTCGACATAATGTGCCCGCGTGGATTTTGGTCGATGGACGTGAGCGCCAGAGCGATGACGGTGAGCCGAGCCGCACGAGCGGCATGCCGACGCTCGAGGTGTTGCGCGGCGCAGAGCTCAAAAATGTTTGCTGCGTGGTGACGCGCTATTTTGGTGGCACGCTGCTGGGGCCTGGTGGCTTGGTACGTGCCTATACTGCGGCGACGCAGGCGGCGGTGGCAGCTGCTCGGGAGGCTGGGCAGATCGTCGAGATGACGAGTGTCGTGCCTGTTGACGTGCACGTGGCCTATCCGCAGTATGAGCAGGTGCTTCGCTTGGCGCAGGATTCGGGTGCCAAGGTTTCGGATACCGATTACGCGGATGCCGTGACGGTTCATTTGGTGTTTAAGGCAGGGGAACAGGAGCCGTTTTGCGCTAAGATGCGCGAACTTATGGCAGGGCGCGAGGAGATTGAGGTCGGCGCTCCCGAGTTTGCGGAGTTCTAACGGCGACTGCCGGCGTGCTTGTGGATGGATTCCAAGCGCGCCGGCCGTCGTTTTTCTGTCGCTGCCGTTTACTCGGCGAGCTGCTTCAGCACATCGCAGGCGATCTCGACGGCATCATCGATGCAGCCGGGGCAGCTGCGGAGCGGACCCTTGTCCGATCCGATGCCCTTGAGCGTGCCGCAGACGGTCGTCGTGTTCTTCTCGCTAAAACGCTTGGCGATTTCGCGCGACAACTTGTAGGTCTGGCCCTTGGTCTTGGGGTTTTCCATGCCGTCGCTCATCACAAAGCCCATGATAGCCACGGCGCCCGAGATGGCGCCGCAGGTTTCGGTCATGCCGCCCATGCCGGCGCCAAAGCCCTCGGTGAGGGTAAAGGCGGTCTGGGGGTCGAGCCCGACGGCGGGCGCGAGCGTGCAGGCGACGGCCTGGGCGCAGTTGAAGCCACGGGCGTGGTATTCGGCGGCCTGAGCCTGGCAGGCCGCGGTGTCGAGCTGGGCGATATCGATTTGCTTCATCGTTGTCTCCTTGGTTACGGTGTACCCGCCTATGGTACCCGTGACGGTGCATGTAATCATCGAGAGCCTCATGTATGCTTCATTTTATCTATCGAACAAATGCCTATGGCTGAGACGAGCGCCTCTGATTCATTTGTCCCATAACCTATCGGCGGGATGGGTTGAGAGGGGTGCGGGGTAGCGGTATCGTGAATCGAATAAAAACAAAACCCAGGCAAGGGAGCTAGATATGAGCGAGCAGACCATCGGTACCACATGTGTTCAGGGCGGCTATCACCCGGGAGATGCCGAGCCGCGCCAGGTGCCCATCTACCAGTCCACCACGTGGAAATACGACACGTCCGAGCACATGGGCAAGCTGTTTGACCTGGAGGAGTCGGGCTACTTCTACAGCCGTCTGCAGAACCCCACGTGCGATCTCGTTGCCGCCAAGATCTGCGAGATGGAGGGCGGCACCGCTGCGATGCTCACGAGCTCGGGCATGGCTGCGAATTTCCTCGCGATTTTTAACGTGGCCGGTGCCGGCGATCATGTGGTCGCGAGCTCTGCTATCTACGGCGGTACCTACAACCTGCTCGCCCATACTATGGAGCGCATGGGTTTGACCTGTACCTTCGTTGCCCCCGACTGCACCGACGAGGAGCTGGAGGCTGCCTTTGAGCCCAACACAAAGCTCGTCTTTGGCGAGACGATTGCCAATCCCGCCCTTGCCGTGCTCGATATTGAGCGCTTTGCCAAGGCCGCACATGACCATGGCGTGCCGCTGATGGTCGACAACACCTTCCCGACGCCCGTGATGTGCCGTCCCTTTGAGTGGGGCGCCGACATCGTTACGCACTCCACCACCAAGTACATGGATGGACATGCTGCCTACCTGGGCGGCGTAATCGTCGACCACGGTCAGTTTGACTGGATGGCTCATGCGGACAAGTTCCCGGGTCTCACCACGCCCGACGAGAGCTACCACGGCGTGACGTATGCCGAGAAGTTCGGTCGCGAGGGCGCCTTCATTACCAAAGCAACCGCTCAGCTCATGCGCGACCTCGGCCCCATGCAGAACCCGCAGGCGGCGTTCTTCTTGAACAGCTCGCTCGAGAGCCTGCATGTGCGCATGCCGCGTCATTGCGAGAATGGCCTGGCCGTTGCCAAGTTCCTGCAGAGCCATCCCAAGGTGCGCTTCGTGAGCTATCCGGGTTTGGAGGGCGACAAGTACTATGACCTGGCTCAGAAGTACATGCCCAACGGTACCTGCGGCGTTGTGAGCTTTGGCTTTAACGGTGGTCGCGCGGCGGCCGAGACCTTTATGAAGAGCCTCAAGCTCGCCCAGATTGCCACGCACGTGGCCGACGCCCGCACTTGCTGCCTGCATCCCGCTAATGCCACGCATCGCCAGATGAATGATGAGGAGCTCATCGCCTGTGGCATCTCCGCCGACATGGTGCGCCTGTCGTGCGGCCTCGAGGACACGGCCGATCTGATTGCCGACCTTGAGCAGGCGCTCGAGCAGTGCTAGGCTAGCGTTCGCATAAGGCGCCGATGCTGGCAGAATGCTTCGGCGACCTTTCGTTCCGATTCCGTAGGCGGGACCCCAATCGCGGCTGTTTGCAGGCGATTGGGGCCCCGTTTTTTTGCGTTGGGCCACTCGAAAGGATGGATATGGAGAAAACTGCAGAGCAGCTGCGCCGCGAGCACATTGCCCTAGAGGGCGACACCCATGGCAAGAACAAATGGGCGATTCTGTTTACCGTGCTCATCATGACGTTTATGTCGTGTCTGGATTCGACCGTCGTGACCGTGGCGTTGCCCGTGATGCAAAAGGAGCTGGGCGTGGGCCTCGACCGCATCCAGCTGGTGAGCTCGGTGTACCTGCTTGCGACATGCGTGGCTATGCTGCCGTTTGGCCGCTTGGGCGACGCGCGCGGCAAGGTGGGCGTATTCCAGCTGGGCGTAATCGTTTTTACGGCCGGCTCGCTGCTTTGCGGCCTTTCGGCCTCGCTCGAGGTTCTTATCCTGGCACGCATTGTTCAGGGCGTCGGTTGCGCGGCGGCCATGGCTAACAATATGGGTATCATCACCGAGTCGTTTCCGGCGCGCGAACGTGGCCGTGCCATGGGTATTCTCGCGACCTTTGTGGCCCTCGGCATGATGTGTGGCCCCGTGCTTGGCGGCATGCTGGTGGCAAGCTTTCCCTGGGAGAGTATCTTCCTCATCAACCTGCCTATTGGCGTGATCTCGTTTATCGTGGGGCTCTACACGCTGCCGCATGTTAAGCCGGAGGCCGGCGAGCGCCCCATGTCCCTGATCGAGGCCGCTCGTCGCTGCTTTGCAAATTCGGCCTTCACCATCAACCTTGCCTGCATGCTCATCGTGTTCGTTGGCATTGGCGCATCCGAGTTTATTCTGCCGTTCTATTTTCAGGACGCCCACGGCTTTGGTTCCGACATTTCCGGATTGCTCTTTTTGGCGCTGCCGATGGTGAATGCCTTTATCGGGCCGCTTTCGGGTACGGTTTCGGACCGTGTTGGCTGCGAGGGCCCTACGGCGGTCGGCCTGGGCGTGTATGTGTGCGGTCTCTTTGCGGTAAGCACGCTCGACGAGCGCTCTTCTATCCCTGTGATCGTGTGCTGTGTCGCGTTTATGTCGTGCGGTACGTCGGTTTTCCAGAGTCCTAACAACTCGTTGTATATGGGCTCGGCTCCGCGCGAAGCACTCGGCTTTGCGGGTAGTCTGGGTAGCCTGGCGCGTTATGCGGGTATGGCACTCGGCATTACGGTGGCGTCGAATATCCTGTATGGACAGATGAGCGTGGCGATGGGCGAGGCCGTGACCAGTTTTGTTGCAGGACGTCCGGATGTGTTCCTGTTTGGTTTCCGTTCGGTGTTCTATGTGTTGATGGCTGTGGCCGCTGTGGGCTTTGCGCTTGCCATGGTGCGTTTGGTGAAGATGCGCGCCCGCCATTAGCGTGTTGGGAGGCTGTCTGCCACGATTCGCGCCGTCCCAAAAAGACTGGTTTGTGGTGCGATGCGGCTTGTGGGACGGGCGGGGGTCGGTCCGTGGTAGACTATCGAACAACGTTTATTAATCGCGCGGTATCGTTGCCGCGAGAAGGGGTTGCGCCATGCAGGAGCTTGAGGATCGTATTCGCCATGACGGCATCGTAAAGGCCGGTAACGTCCTTAAGGTTGATGCCTTCCTCAACCACCAATGCGACGTTGAGCTGTTCGACCACATGGGCGCCGAGTGGGCCCGTCTGTTCGAGGGTGTCGAGATCAACAAGATCCTGACGATCGAGGCTTCGGGCATTGGCATGGCTTGCATTGCAGCCCAGCATTTTGGCGGTGTGCCGGTGGTCTTTGCCAAGAAGGCACAGTCCATCAACCTCGACGGCGAGCAGTATGCCACGACCATCTACTCCTTTACCAAGCAGAAGGAGTACCCGGTCATCGTCGGCAAGCGCTTCCTGTCCGAGGGCGACAAGGTCCTGATCATCGACGACTTTTTGGCCAACGGCTGCGCGCTCGAGGGTCTTATCAAGATCTGCGAGGCTGCAGGTGCCGAGGTATCCGGCATTGGCATTGCGGTGGAGAAGGGCTTCCAGGGCGGTGGCGATAAGCTCCGCGAGCGCGGCTTCCGCGTTGAAAGCCTAGCCCGTATCGCCGATATGGACTGCGATACCGGCGAGATCACCTTCGCCTAAGCGCGCAACACAAGCGATTGGTATGCGATGTGACAAAGGGACTTTCCCTTTGTCACATTTTTTATGAGGGGAGGTGTTGATATGGATGAGAACAAGATGGGATGGCGCGAGTATGCGCGCTATGCCGAGATGTCGGTCGAGGAGTTGGCGCGCGATTGCGAGGTGCAGGTGTTTCGCGCGACAGGTCCGGGCGGACAGGGCGTGAACACGACGGACTCGGCGGTGCGCATGAAACATATCCCTTCGGGGATTGTCGTGACGGCGCGTGAGAGCCGCAGCCAGTTTCAGAATCGCGCGAGCTGTCTGCGTAAGTTGCGCGCTGAGCTTGAGCGTCGCGGGCGTCCACCGCGCCGACGCGTAAAGACCAAGGTGTCTCAGCGCTCTCGCCAGCGCAGGCTCAACGACAAGCACTTCAATGCGATTAAAAAGGCCAACCGTCGCAAACCGGGCGGGGAGGAATGATCTTCTCAATAAGTTGCGGTGAAATAGGGACTGTTTTGCGGCTTTAGCTGCATAAACAGTCCCTATTTCACCGCAACTTAGGTGGGGTTAGCGGGTGGGGTGCCAGACGTGGAGGGCGCCGGCAAGGATGTCGACCTCGATGCGCGAGGCGACGATGGGCTCGCCGTCGGCCTGGATGGGATAGTCGGGCTCCTCAAAGGTGAGCTCGACATGGCGGCAGCGGCGCATGCGAACCGGCGGCAACTTGGTATGGTGGCCGTCCTTGGCCGAAAGAAACATAGGCAGGGCAACCGCGCGAGGGACGGGACCGCAGGCGTAGCAGATGTCGAGTACGCCGTCGCAGGGGTCGGCATCGGGGCAGATGCGATAGCCCGAGCCATAGGTAGGACCCAGCTGAATCGCCATGATGATCGTCCTCACGCGCTCGGCGGGCGTCCCGTCAAAGCTGACTGTCATGGGGTAGTTGCGATAGCGTAGGCCAAACTGCTCAAGTCCCGAGAGAGTGTAGAGCGGAGCGCCCGTCAAGCCGGTCTTTTTGCGTAGCTCGGTGGTGCCAAGGCCGATGGCGGCATCGATGCCGACCGAAAGCGTCTGGTCGTAGTATTCAACGGTAGCCTCGCCGCTGCCGCTCGCAGGGCTCCACGAGCGAATGCGCCCGATGTCCTGACTCTGCAGATCGCAGGTGAGCAGCGCGCCAAAATCCTTGCCGGAGAAATCGTCGATGCCAAGCGTCTGGGCAAAATCGTTACCGGAGCCCACGGGCAGGACGGCAAGAGCGGGGCGGGCGTCCTCCTTTTGCGTCATAAGCCCGTTGACGACCTCGTGAATCACGCCGTCGCCGCCAAGGGCGATAACGGTGCGATAGCCCTGAGCCTGTGCGGCCAGTTCCTTGGCGTGTCCCCTTCGCTCGGTTAGCACCAGGTCAAACTGGGATGCGCGTGCGGTCATGTCCAAAAAGCGTTGCAGGCGCTCGGCAACTTCGCGCGCCGCACCCGACTGGGCGGCGGGGTTGGCGATGATGAGCGTGCGACCAAAATCAGTTGCGTGCATGGGGCGACTCCCGGCGTATGCCGTGACGGTGCGGTCGCGCTCAGGTCGAATTGCCCCCGATTGTGGCTGCACGGCGAATACTTACGTCTACTCTATCAGGTCGTTGTGGCGCTCGATAGCATCCGCTACCGTACCGCCCTCATCTACAATAAGCGAACGGCGCTTGGGCGAGATGATGCGCTGGGCGGGGTACACGCCGCGGTGTCCGGCGGTTAGGTAGCTGATAAAGGCTACGATGACAAAGAACCCGGCGGCCGTGCCGTGGAACAGGTCGATGGCCATCATACAGGTGGTGATAGGCACGTTGAGGCCGGCGCAGAACACGCCGAGCATGCCGAGAGCCGCCAGAAAGCTGGGATCGATTCCGACGAGGCAACCGATCCAGCCGCCGAGCGCCGCACCGATACCAAACAGGGGCGTGACCTCGCCGCCTTGGAAGCCGGCGCCCAGGGTGAGCGCTGTGACGACCAACTTGATGACTGCGTCCGCCAGGGTGGTGTTGCCGGCAAATCCGGCGCCGGAAAGCCACGTGGAAAGGCCGGCGTAGTCCCAGGCGTCGAGGAGGGCATAGGCGGCCAAAACCACGAGTGCGCCTATGAGTGCGCGAACGAGGTAATTGGTGATAAAGCGACCGTACAGGCTCTTGACGGTTCGAACCGACCAGGCAAAGAGGCGTGCCGTCAGACCGAAGATAATTGCGCTGATAACAACGATGACGACCGTTTTGGGCGTCATAGCGGGAACGCTGGCGATGACATTCGCTTCGTACTCGGTACCTAGGGCGAGTGATGTAAAGTAGCCGGTAAACGAGGCGACCAGGCAGTAGATGCCCGCGGTGTAGTCGATCTTGCCGATAAAGCACATCTCCATGCCAAAGAAAGCTCCGGCAAGGGGCGAGCCGAATACGGCGCCAAAGGCCGACGAGATGCCGGCGAGCATGAGGTCGTGGTGGTCATGCTTTTTGAGGTGGGCGAGGCTCGAGATGTTGCTGGCGATGGTGCCGCCAATCTGCACCGCAGCTCCCTCGCGCCCGGCCGAGCCGCCGGTGAGGTGCGTGAGCGTGGAGCAGACGAAGGTGAGGATGGCCATGCGCATATGGATGAGGCGTGTGCCCAGAGCGGAGTCGATGACCAGGTTGTTACCGCGTTTGGCGGCAAGACCGTGGTTTTTGTACACCCATGCGGTGGCAACGCCCACAACGGGAAGCAGCACGTAAATCCACGCATGGTGCTCGCGATAATCGGTCGCGATATTCAGCGAGGTCAAAAACGCCCAAGCGGCAACGCCCATGGCGAGCGAGACGATGACGACGAGTACGAGCAACTTAGCGCTCGCGAGTAGGTTGCGGGCGTTGCGGCGCGTGTCGGCAGCCAAGAGCTGCTCGGAGCGGGTGATCTGATGCCTGCCTGCCGTGATGAAGTCGTTCAGGGAGAAAAAGCCGCCGTCGTCGAGCGGCTGGGAATGATCCTGCGCCTCATTTGCGCTTTCGGGTTTGTTGTTATGAGCCATACGTTCCTCTTTTAGGTTGCAACGCAAGCATTATAAAACGCGGTAAACGCGACGAGCCGGTGGGTTGGTTTCCATTCTGTTTCGCGGTCTGCAACCGACAGGTGTATTTGCGGGCACAGGCCGAGCCGCGGTCGTGCGTCGGGGGATTATACTGAGACAAGCATAAAGAATCGGCGCCCCTGTTGTGCGCCGTGGCATTAAGAGGTGCATATGGCAGAGAAACTCATTCCGCTGGATGACGCACAGTCGATTGTCCTGTCGCACGTTGCTCCGACGGATCTCATCGAGATTCCCGTGTGGCAGGCGGCCGGTTTTCCCTTGGCCGAGGACGCGGTGGCCGATATCGACATCTCGCCGTTTGCAAACAGCGCTATGGACGGATATGCCGTGCGGTCGGCGGACTTGGCGCAGGCATCTGGCGAGGCGCCGGTGACGCTCGACGTTATCGGACACGAGGCTGCGGGTCATGTGTTTGAGGGCGCTCTTGGCCCGGGCGAGACGGTCCGCATCATGACGGGCGCGCCGGTGCCCGAAGGTGCCGACGCCGTGGTGAAATACGAGATCGTCGAAGTGCTCGACGGCGATGGCAACGAGGGCTCGCACGTTCGCTTCTCGGCGCCGGCCAAGGTGGGGGAGAACGTTCGCTCGGCTGCTGAGGAAGCCCACGCCGGCGATGTTGTGATGCACGCCGGCGAGGTTGTGGCTCCGGCGGGCGCCGGCCTGCTGGCGAGCGCCGGGTATGCGAACGTGAAGGTGCATGCCGCTCCGCGCGTGGGCATTATCTCGCTGGGCACGGAGCTGGTCGCGCCGGGTGAGCTGCCGGCGCGCGGTCAGATTCGCGATTCCAACTCCTCGGCGCTGATGGCCGAGGCACTCGATGCCGGCGCCGAGCCCGTGTTCTACGGCATTGCGCCCGATGATGAGCAAGCGATCGCCGAGCTGGTGCATCGTGCCGTGCAGGAGTGCGACTTTGTCATTACGAGCGGTGGCGCCTCGGCGGGCGATTACGACTATGTGACGGCGCTCGTCCGACGCGAGGGCGAGGTGCTGTTTGACCGCATCTCGATGCGTCCGGGCAAGGCCATCACGTTTGGCTTGCTCGGGGGTAAGCCCTACCTGGGGCTTTCGGGCAATCCGGCCGCGGCGTATGTGGGCTTTGAGATGCTCGCCCGTCCGGCGATTCGCAAGATGCGCGGCTTTGCCGAGGGTGCGCGTCCCGTGCAGCAGGCGATATTGACGCACGGCGTGAAGAAGCGCCAGGACCGACGCTTCTTCGATCGCGCCACGGTTTTGCGCGACCCCGAGACCGATGAGTTGTTGGTGACCGAGGCTAAGACACAGAATTCGGCGCTGCTTGGAACTATGCAGCGTGCGAACTGCCTGCTGCGCATTGACGAAGGACCGTGCGACTTCAAGGCTGGCGATGTCGTGGACGTCGTGCGCGTCGACCTGCCTGAGGGAACGGTGTTGTAGGAGGAAGACTATGGAGTTGAAGATTTCGATCGTGACGTGTTCGGACACGCGCGATCTTGCCCAGGACGAGGCGGGTGCTGCGCTCGAGGAACTCATCGTGGCGCAGGGCTGGACGGTCTCCTCACACGTGGTCGTACGCGACGACGTCAGCGAGATCGGTGATGCCATTGCGGAAGCCGCCGATGAGTGCCACGCCAATGTCGTGCTCACCTGCGGCGGAACGGGTCTTTCGATGCGCGACGTGACACCCGAGGCGACGCGTGCCGTCTGCGACCGCGATGTGCCGGGTATTGCCGAGGCGATTCGCGCGTACTCGATGACTAAGACGCGCCGCGCTATGCTCTCGCGCGCCGTGTGCATGCAACGAGGTCATACACTTGTCGTAAACTTTCCCGGTTCTACGAAGGCCGCCCGCGAAAGCTGGGAGGCCATAGCAGACCAGCTGGAGCACGCGGCTCAGATGACAGCGGGCGGCGGACATACCAACTAAGCGGTTTACCTGCGGCGGGGCGACCTAAACGGCTGCTCCGCCTTTGTTTTCCGCCGAAGCGACGCCGAGGTGCACGCTAACTCGAAACTATATTCTCTGGCGAGAATAATTTCTCACTATCATTATTCGCGCAGAAGTATAATCTGGTTGCAGATTAAAGCCCGCGGTGGGGTACCCGGGCACAAGGTCCGAAAGGGTTGAATATGTTCGATTTGGTTTCTCGCCGCGGATTCGTCTCGCTTTCTGCTGTCGCCGCTGCCGGCCTTGGTCTTGCCGGCTGCTCGGGCAGCAAGACGTCCGAGCCGGCCGGATCCGATGCCGGTTCTGCTAAGGCATCTTCCAAGAAAGCTGTCGAGCTGCAGGTCTTTGCCGCCAACTCGCTCGAGAAGGCTCTGCCCGAGGTTCAGGAGCTTTACACCGAGCAGACCGGCACCACGTTTGCCGACACGCAGTTTAAGGCGTCTGGCGACCTTGTCGAGCAAATGCGCGCCGGTGCCGCCGTCGACGTGCTTATCACGGCCTCCAAGGGCACCATGGATGACGCCGAGGCCGCCGAGCTCGTCGACGCCGACACCCGTGAGGATATGTTCGTCAACGACCTCGTCATCATCCGCGCCGAGGGCTCTGACACCAAGGTCGAGGCCATCGCCGACGTCGCGAACCTGGACGGCAAGATTGCCATCGGCGATGCCAAGACCGTCCCCGCCGGTAAGTACGCCAATCAGGCGCTGGCTTCCGTGGGCCTCTACACCGGCACCGAGGGCGACGACGGCGAGTATGCGCCCGAGATCGCCGACAAGGTGGCCCTGGCCGACAAGGTCGGTACCGCTGCCGCCTACGTGTCCACGGGCGACTGTGTGGCCGGTTTTGTCTACAGCTCCGACATCTTCCGCTACGACGGCATCGAGGAGGCCTTCGTGTGCCCCGAGGATTCGCACAAGCCCATCGTGTACCCGGGTGCTGTTGCCGATGGCTCCGAGCACGCTGACGAGGCCAAGGCGTTCATCGACTTCTGCCTGTCCAACAAGAAGGCGCAGAAGATTTGGGCCAAGTACGGCTTTGAGCTTTCCGCGTAGTGCGGATTGGCGCGATAATTCCATCGTTTTGTGTTTCACTCCGTCCTTGTATTCGCTTGGAGCTTTTCGTGCTTAATAGATTCCGCATGCTTGTCGCCTGTGCTTTGACCTTCGCGCTTTGCTGGGTGCCGGGATTTGCGTTTGCTGGAGACGTTGAGGACGGGGCCCAGGTTGCTGCGACCGCCCATGGGCTTTCCTATGGGATCGAGGGTTTTGAGCGGTTGGCCAAGGGGACCGCTCGTGCCATGGAGGGCCAGCCTGAGGGCTACCGGTTTCCCGTTGACGAGGGCGTGGACCTTGTAGTGGCGCCTGCTGCCGATCGCGTTGTGGTGTGGATATCGCCCAAGGCGGTCGAGAAGTATGAATTGGATCCGCAGGATAACGACTGCGTATCGGGTCTCAAGGCCCTCGTCTGTAAGCTCGACAGCTCAAACTGCATGGGAGGTGCGCAGCTAGGGGACGTGGATCTTCCTTGGTATGTCACGGCGAAAACAACGTTTGATGCCGGCGGGTATACTTATAGCTTTGACGAGCGCGGTGC
>CAVEDI010000108.1:0-5286 GCA_963614405.1 Oscillospiraceae bacterium
CATTCAAAGAGGACGGCATGACCAGAAGGTCTATGCCGTCCTCTTTTCATGCCAGTTTGTTCGCTCTGGTGGGCGCTCGCTGTCGGTGCCAAAACATCGACATTGCCATGATCCAGACCTGCTAAAAGATAGTCGTTGGGGACGTTCTTGTTTGACTGGTCATTTAAGAACGTCCCCAACGACTACGTAGCATGAGAGTGGATAATCTCCCGGTATGAGCCCATATTCATGCTCAAGGTGGGAGATTATCCACTCTCGTTTCGTTTGTTGAGTTCGATGCCTACATTTGTAGGAACAGTTCGTGGAGGCGGATGTCTTCATCGAGTTCAGGATGGAAGGTTACGCCGAGCTGGTTGCCCTGACGGGCGGCGACGATACGGCCGTCGACTTCGGCCAGGGCCTTGGCGTCGCCGTGGACCTCGACGATGCGGGGCGCACGGATAAACGTCAGTGGCACTTCACCGTCGATGCCGGCTAGCTGCCCCTTGGTTCGAAAGCTGCCGAGCTGCCTGCCGTAGGCATTGCGCTCGACAAGTACATCCATGGTTGCCAAACGCGGCGTGCCCTTATCGTCATGGGCGGCAAGGTCGTGAGCCAGCAGAATCAGGCCGGCGCAGGTGCCCAGGACGGGCATGCCTTCAGAGATGCGGGCACGAAGCTCCTCGAGCATGCCCAACTCATCAAGCAGCTTCCCTTGAACGGTAGACTCGCCGCCGGGAAGTACCAGACGGTCAAAGTCCTGCTTTAAATCAGGCGCCTGCCTCAGCTCAATACAGTGTGCGCCAAGCTCGGCTAGTCTTGTCTCGTGCTCGGCAAAAGCGCCTTGGACCGCCAGCACGGCGACCGTTTGGTCTGCATATTCGCTCATGTGCGATCCTTTCTGCTGGACTAGCGCCCGCGCTCTTCCATGATAATCTCGATCTCGTCGGCGTTGATGCCCACCATGGCCTCGCCCAGGTCCTCCGAAAGCTCAGCGATGAGCTTGGCATCGGTGAAGTTTGCCACGGCCTTGACGATGGCGGCGGCGCGCTTGGCGGGGTCGCCGCTCTTAAAGATGCCCGAGCCGACAAAGACGCCCTCGGCACCCAGTTGCATCATCAGCGCGGCGTCGGCGGGGGTCGCTACGCCGCCGGCGGCAAAGTTCACGACGGGAAGCTTACCCGTGGCATGGACCTCGCGCACCAGCTCGACCGGAACCTGCAGTTGCTTGGCTGCCTCAAAGAGCTCGTCATCGCGAAGGGCAACAACGTCGCGGATCTGCTTTTGGATCTTGCGCATGTGACGCACAGCCTGAACGACGTCGCCCGTACCCGGCTCACCCTTGGTGCGAATCATCGTGGCGCCTTCGGCAACACGGCGCAGCGCCTCGCCCAGATCACGGGCGCCGCAGACAAACGGCACGTCAAACTGGGTCTTGTCGATGTGATAGACGTCATCGGCAGGGGAGAGAACCTCGGACTCGTCGATGTAATCGATCTCGATGGCCTGAAGGACCTGCGCCTCGACGATGTGACCGATGCGGCACTTGGCCATAACAGGGATGGAGACGGCCTCCTGGATGCCCTTGATCATCTTGGGGTCGCTCATGCGCGAGACGCCGCCTGCGGCACGGATGTCGGCCGGAATGCGCTCGAGTGCCATGACGGCGCAGGCGCCCGCCTCTTCGGCGACGCGTGCCTGCTCGGGCGTGGTGACGTCCATGATGACGCCGCCCTTGAGCATCTGCGCGAGCTCGCGATTGAGTTTGACGCGATCGGCCTTGCTGGTCTGTTCTGGCATGGTTGCTCCCTTGGTTGGCATGTGCATTGCTTGACGGAACATCCTATCTGGGAGCTGGGTATGGCGAAATACTCAGTTTTCGAGATAATAATAAGGTCAGACTAATACCAGATTGAACAGCTCGATAAGATCAGGTGGCAAACTCATGCTTGACTACAATTTGGAAAAACGCGGCGAAGCATCGCTCTATGAGTATGTTTACCAGCAAATTCGAGATGATATCGTAGCTGGACGCATTGTGGCGGGGGAGCATTTGCCGTCTAAGCGCGCCTTTGCCAGTCATCTGGGAATCAGTGTCATTACTATCGAGAATGCATATAGCCAGCTACTTGCCGAGGGCTATATTTGCTCAAAGCCGCGGCGTGGCTACTACGCTTGCAAGCTTCCGGATGCACCGGTTTTGCCTTTGGCTTCGGAGGGCATCGACCGAGATGCCGTCTCTGTGGACCCCAGCGCGCATGATGTCCGCGGGCGGGTCGAGCAATTCGACGCACTTTCTCCTTCCGCTTTGGAGGCGGCGCGGCTTTGGCAAAGCGCACTGCGGGCGACGCTGGCATCCGAAGACGAGCGCGAGATCTTTTCGCCCGCACCGGTACAGGGCACCGTTCGGCTACGATGCGCAATTGCTCATCATCTGCGCGGGACGAGGGGTATGAATGTCGACCCCGACAACATTGTTATCGGTGCGGGCGCCCAGCTGCTCGATACCATGTTGGTTCAGCTGCTTGGCGCGGACAAGGTGTATGCGGTTGAGGATCCGGGCTATTTGCGTCTGACGCGCATCTATCAGGCTATGGGTTGCAAAGTTCGACATATCCTGTTGGATGATGACGGCGTGGACCTGAGCGCTCTGCAGAAAACTGGGACCGATATCCTTCACCTTATGCCGTCGCATCAGTATCCCACCGGTCTTGTGACGAGCATTGCGCGTCGCTATGCGCTGCTGAGCTGGGCCGCCGAACGGCCGGGTCGATATCTCATCGAAGATGATTTTGATTGTGAGTTTCGCCTTGCCGGCAAGCCGATTCCCGCGCTCGCATCGATCGATGCCGCCCAGTCGGTTATTTACACCAACACGTTTTCGAAGAGCCTGTCATCGGCGTTGCGTCTAGCGTACATGGTGTTGCCCGATGAACTAATGGAGCGGTTTAGGCGCAACCTTGGTTTTTACGCCTCGTCGGTGAGCTCTGTTGACCAGGTTGCTTTGGCGCGTTTACTGGAATCGGGTGATTACGAGCGACATGTGAACCGCGTGCGCGTGCGCGCTCGCGAGGCGCGCGATGGCCTGGCGGCGCTTGTGCGGAAGGCGTTTCCGGCAGGGGAAGTCTCGATCGAGCATGCAGACGCGGGTCTTTACTGCACTGTGGTTGCGGAGCGCGGAACGGGCGGAAGCTCTTTTGCGCGGGCTCTCACGCGCTCGGGTATTCCGTTTATCGATATCAGTGACTGTTATTGGTGTGCCGATGGCGCATCTGTCCCTGAAAACTCAACTCAAATTCTTGTCCAGTATGACGACCTGAGTCCGGAAGTGCTTAATACCTTGGAATTGCAGCTAATGGGGGCGCTCTGCAATCTAAGTGAGTAGACTTTTGGCGCTTTGGCGACCGGGTCGTTTTGAAACAAGCTATCTACCTGTGGTTTTGAGAAGCAGGATGACTGGCCTGCGCGGCAAGTTCGAAAAAGTCTACTCACTTGCCGCGTAAAGCTTCTGCATGAGAAAAAAATGGGGTTTTCAACAGGGCTTCGTCCAGCTCTCGACAAGCTTTTGGCCAGTTGGGGAGGGCTGTTGAAAACTTGGCAGTCCGTTCGGCGCCATTTTTGGTGCGTTCGCGCCAATGCGTGACTGACTGGGTTGAAATTCGTGTTCTCCTGTGCCTATGAAGGATCTACTTTGTGACATATCGGCTTTTAGGTACTGGCGTTTGCCTCCTCAAGTCCGCGCTTTGTGTCCGCCGCTTCCACGACCGGAAGAAGACCGGCAGCGATATGATCTCGCCCGCAACCCGACGGCTGCGGTCGCGCTCGGTTTTCCGTTGTATACATTGGTTCGGACGAGAAACAAACGGACTTGTCCTGCCAGCATTAGGCAGCGGCTGTTCCTTGGTGAGCTTCCCAGGGAATCCGTGCTGGAAACGGAGCATGGGTTTTTGATTACGTCTCCTCTACTGACGGCATTCATCATGTTGCGGCATCTGACGGATCTTCAGCTTCTTTTGGTATTGGCGGAGATGTGTGGCTTGTTTGCGGTGTGTGCCCTGCCGGCGGCACTTGAGGCGGAGCTTTCGCGTGCAATTGATTCGGGCGCGATTTCGACAACGTTCGGTTGGGTGCGCTGTCCGTCCGAGGACGGCACCGCCTCAAATTTATGGCGTCGAGACGCTTTGGTTTTGGGCGGAGACCTTCACCGTTTTTGTTCAGATGTTTGCGGGATACGTTACGGCAATAGATTTAGGGAGGTGTCGCAACTCGTTCCATTGGGTGCCGCATCGCCTTTTGAGGTCGAGGCGAATTTGTTGCTTGCACTGCCGCGGTCCCTGGGAGGCGAAGGTTTTTGTGGCATAGAGCTTAATGTTGAAGTGATACTAAGCACAAGTGCTCGAGCGATTGTGGGAAAGTCCCGTGTATATATCGACCTACTTCTTTCTTCGCCGGACGGTAGGCGACAGGTGGCCATTGAATGTCAGGGAAAGGCCTCGCACGGACGCGCAGGGGATGGCTTGCGTGACGCTGACCGCATGACGGCCCTTCAGGCCATGGGCTACGATGTGCTTCTCCTTACACACAGACAGATATCGGATGAGGATAGATTCCGCGCGATCGTTAAGGCCGTATGCAGGATGCTCGATGCTGAATATCGTGATAAAAGCTCGGATGAGCAAAGGGCTGAGGCATTACTCCGGTCTGAACTATTCATTGACTGGACAAAATTGGGAGTAATCGACGGAAAGATGCCCGCTAGACACAAAATGGCTCGATCGTGGACGGCTGCGGTTCTAAGTGAGTAGACTTTTGGCACTTTGGCGACCAGGCCGTTTTGCAACAAGTCATTTACCTGCGGCTTTATAAAGCAATATGGGTGGTGTGCTCGGCAAGTTCCAAAAAGTCTACTCACTTAGTTTTTGACGAGAAGCCGATGCCGAAGGCGGTCCTATTTCAGGGCGTTAACAAGTTCGTGAGGCACGAAAAAGGCCCGAACCAATACGGTCCGGGCCTCATCGAGCTTGAGGTTATGTCTCAGGCGGTTGGCTTAGCCAAAGTAGCGCTTGAGCAGGCCGGCGAAAGCCTTGCCGTGGCGGGCCTCGTCGCGAGCCATCTCGTGCACGGTGTCGTGGATGGCATCGAGGCCGGCGGCCTTGGCACGCTTGGCAAGATCGGTCTTGCCGGCGGTGGCGCCGTTCTCGGCCTCAACGCGCATCTCGAGGTTCTTCTTGGTGGAGTCGGTCACGACCTCGCCCAGGAGCTCGGCGAACTTGGCGGCGTGCTCGGCCTCCTCGTGGGCAGCCTTTT
>CAVEDI010000109.1:0-2027 GCA_963614405.1 Oscillospiraceae bacterium
CGGCGACCGTGGCGTCGGCGGCCTTCTGCCAGGCGGCGGTGCCGTCCTCCAGCACGTGCTTGGCGACCTTGGGGGTCGCGGCCTTGGGCTTGACGGTGACGGCGCTGCCGCCAACCAGGGCCATGATCGGCGCGGTGCCGACCTCGCCCTGGGCGATGACGTCGTCGTCGGCGACGATGAGCCAGTAGCCGCAGGGCAGCTCGGCCGCCGTGCCCGCGTTAAGGGTCACGGGCACGGCGCCAGAGCTCTGGAGGGAACGAGCGAGCTGTGCGCTCAGCGCGCTCGTAAGGTGAGAATCGGTGTTGAGCCACTCGGCAGCTTCCTGCGCGGTGGTCTGGGATTTGGGCATGCCGGCGCTGTGCAGCACAGGCAGCGCGGCGTCGCGCACGGCGTCGCTTGCCCAGGTGAGGTCGGTGGCGATCTTGGCGTCGCTGTCGCCGTCGACGACGTTGGCGCTAAAGATCTGGTAGGCGTCGTAGCTGCTCGCCACGGTGCCGCTCACCGTGATGGAACCGGTCGAGGTCGGCGCGGCCTGCGCGGAAGCGGGGAACACAACCGCGCAGGTGCCGATCAGGAGGGCAAGCAGCGCAAACAAGATCGGGAAGGAGCAAACTTTCTTATTCACGACGCTTACCTCCCTTCGCATTCGCCTTACGACGAATGTGCATCCAGGCCGCAGCAGCGCAAAGCACCGCCGCGCCGGCAAGGTACGTCAGAGTGACGCCCGACATACCAGAAAGGGGTAAAGAGGTGGAGTAGGTGTTGGTGAAGGTGGGGTTAGGGGTTGAATTCGCGCTCACATTATCGTTGGCGTCGACCTCGTAGTAAGTCGGCGTGCAGTTCAGCGTGCCGTCACCCTTGTCCGTTGCCGTCACCACGACCTTGAACCTCTTGGTGTCGTTGGTGTAGCCCTCGTGTTTGGTGCCATCGCGCTTACTGGCGGCGCATTCACGAATGTAGTAGGTGAACGTTGCTTTACCGTCGTTGAAGTCGCTGACTTCGAGCTTCTGATCGTCGAACTTCACCGTCTTCGAGCTGTTCGAGTCATCAGCGGTCCACTTTGTATCAAGCACCTTTTCCCCGCTGCCATCCTTGGTATACAGCTCGAACTTGAACTTTTTCATCTCGCCGCCGACGACCTTCTTGGTCACCTGAGGTGTCCAAGAGCCGCTGGAGGTGTACGTGTTGGTGAAGGTTGCACCCTTGGTAAGCGTAATGGTGGCAGCGTTTTCGCCCTCAGCCGCTGCGATGGCTGCCGATTCTGTTTCTGGCGTTCTTGCGCCAGCGCCGTCATTTTCCACCCTTGTTACTGAAACGCTCTCGACTTTGTAATACTTGTATTCAATGCCAAGCACGTCGTGCGACTTGCCCGCATCCTCCACAACCGTAGGATCTATTTTGTAGATAGTCTCGTCGTAAGCCACGCCCTTGTCCTTGTCCGTGCCCGGAACCTCTACCAAGTAGTAAACAAGAGCGTCATCGGCATAAACTTCGCCCAGATCAAAGGTGAAATATCCTTTCTTATCGTTTTCCACCGTATCGACCACCGAGCAGTCATTGAGCTGCAATTTGCCATCATTAAAGCTAGGGGCCTTACCACCCTTGCCCGGCTTCAAGAGCTGGAACTTGAATTCTCCCGCATCAAGCGCGCGGCCCGTCAGTTCCTTGGTGCCGTTGAGCTTCATCTTGGGGTAAACCTTCACTTCCGTGGTGGAGCCGGCGACAACGTCGCCGTTGGTCATGATTCCGCCACCGTGGATGTTGGATTTGTTGCCTGTGATATATAACGAAGCCAGCCCTATAGCGACATTTTGATCATCAACGAACGAGTCGGACCTTAGGCCAATCATGTACTTGGCTTGGGCTCCGTCATACTTGCTGATGGTCTTAGGCTTACCGTCGATCGTGCCCGTCCATTTGGCAGCTCCGCCACCAAGCATCTGACCTGTTACGGCAGCGATATACGGCAGCGATTCAGGGTTAGTGCTATCGCGAATAAGAAAAAGATCCTGGTGACCGGCATTTTT
>CAVEDI010000110.1:0-2323 GCA_963614405.1 Oscillospiraceae bacterium
CGGCAGCGAGGACGAGCCGGTCGATGCATCTTGCCGCACCAACGCGGGTTTTACCGCAAGCCTCATCTGCATTGGACTCAACATCACCCTGTGCCTGGCCAAGGGCATCGCGGGCCTGCTCGCCGGCTCCGTCTCCCTCATCGCCGACGCTTTCAACAACCTCTCCGATGCCTCGAGCAACATCGTGAGCCTGCTCGGGTTCCGCCTTGCCAGCCGCCCGGCAGACGAAGGCCACCCCTATGGTCACGGCCGCTATGAGTACCTAGCCGGCCTGTTCGTCGCCGTCCTGGTTTGCGCCGTCGGCATCAACCTGATCCTCGAGTCGGTCACCAAGATCATCAAGCCCTCGCCCACCGTGTATTCGGCGCTCTCCACGGCTGCCCTTGTTCTGTCCATGCTCGTCAAATTCTGGATGGCAGCGTTCAACCGCACGCTGGGCGATCGCATCGACTCCGAAACGCTCATCGCCACGGCGCAGGACTCCAAAAACGACGTCATCACCTCGGGCTCGGTCTTGGTGGCGGCGCTTATTTCGCAGACGACCGGCTTTGACCTCGATGGCTGGGCAGGCCTGGGTGTGGGCATCTTCATCTGCATCAGCGGCATGGGCCTAGTGCGCGACGCCATCAGCCCATTGCTGGGGCAAGCGCCCGACCCCAAGCTCGTCCAGGCAATCCGCGATAAGATCATGTCCTATCCGCAGGTCTTGGGCACACACGACCTGATGGTGCACGACTACGGCCCCGGTCGTCAGTTTGCCAGCGCCCACGTGGAGATGCCCGGCGAGGGCGACGCATTTGAGCACCACGAGATTTTGGACACCATCGAGCACGACATCAAGCGCCAAATGGGCATCGATATCACGCTGCACTGCGACCCCATCGCCACCACCAGCGACGACCTGCGCAGCTGGGTCAAGCGCGGCGTCATGCAGATCGATCCCGCGCTCTCCATCCACGACCTGCACGAGCACGACGGGTTCGTTTCGTTTGACCTGGTGCGTCCCGACGGCTTTGACATATCCGACGAGGAGCTGCTGGAGCTCGTCACGCGCATCGTGCACGAGCGCCGGCCCGACGTCTCATGCGTCGTCACGTTTGATTCGGGCTTTAGCTCGCCCGAGCGTCCGGCCGAGCAGTTGTAGCCTGCTTAACAGCTAGTTTCCCTGCGCGCCCGAGATGCCGTTTTGCAGGGCGTTCCAGGCATCCGTCGCCAAGCCGCCCAAGTTCTGCGCGGTATCGCCCAGGTTTTGTGCCGTGTCGCCCAGCTCTTGCGCCTTGTCTCCCAACTCCTGCGCCTTGTTGCTCAAGTCCTCCAGCGTATTGGAACTCGAGCTGTCCGCGCCGCC
Organism: Oscillospiraceae bacterium; assembly: GCA_963614405.1. Classification (GTDB taxonomy): domain Bacteria; phylum Actinomycetota; class Coriobacteriia; order Coriobacteriales; family Coriobacteriaceae; genus Collinsella. Next base: position 1,349 of record CAVEDI010000110.1, read on the forward strand.
CTGGTCGCCGGACGCGTTGCCCGACGAGCCGTCCTTGCGCGTGAGCTGAATCTCGAGGTTACCGTTGTCGTTATAGTTGGCAGACGTCACGACCCAGTTGGCATCGATGACGGGCGTTGAGCCATCATCAGTCAGGACCACGGCATTCGAAAGATCGGCGCCGCGCGACTTGAGGATCTTCTTGGCGTTGGACCAGTACTGCCCCGGGATATCGCTCAGATCGACGGTGCTAGACGAGGCGAACTCGGTTTGTTCGGCAGTGGTATCGGCCGTTGAGCTCCCTCGCTTGTTGAGCATGCCCGACACGATGGCAAACACAACCGACAGCGCAAAGAAAATCGCCAGCACGATGAGGATCTTCTTGATCACGCTCGACGAACGCGACGGCTTCTTCTCCTCGTCCTCGCCATATTGCGGAATCGACTTGGGGTACTCGCGATACGGCTCGCGCGACTCGTAGCGAGGCTGCGCCGTGCGAGGCATATACGTCGTCTGCTGAGGCTGCGGAATGGGATTCTGCGGCAGGCCATCATAGGGATTCGGCGTCGAGGCAGCATAAGAATCCTGCGCCGTGTCGCCATAGCCCATAACCCGGGTGGGCTCGGCCGAAGGCTGCGTCGCGGCGGGGTCGGTATAACCGGGGTTGGGAACAACGCGGGTCGCATCGGCGCTATCGCCAGCCTGCGCGGAACCGTAGCCGCCCATCACGGTTGTCTTGTCCTGATCCATGCAACGATTCCTTTCCGTCGCGCGTGAGCCTCAAGTTATCCATGCATTCTACCCGCGCAAAAGCCTATGATGGGCAGAGTCCGTCGGTATCTACAAGACATGCGCGGGCCTAAGGATCAAAAAGCCCCGCCGGGCCTTGTGGGCACGGCGGGGCGGACAAGCAGCTATGGACAGCAGACTTAGAACAGGCCGGTGATGTTGCCGTCGTTGTCGACGTCGATGTTTTCGGCCGCGGGCACCTTGGGC
>CAVEDI010000111.1:0-5777 GCA_963614405.1 Oscillospiraceae bacterium
ATACGGGTGCATCATCGACGTCTTCAATACAGAAAATATCAGTGCGGAATGTTTTGGGAGGTAGCCCAAACAGCCCCGGCGGGGGTCCTGTGTAGTCACCCTTTAGGCGGAACTCTCCTAATTATTTGGATGAGTCGTTTACTTACTTGTACTGTTACCGTCTTCCCGCTCTTGTTGGGGTATGCTTTATTCGTATGTAAACGTATGACATGTTGATGGGGGAGGGTGCTATGGCTCGCGAGGGCGCTCGTTCTAAGGATTCGGCTAAGCCTGGCATCAAGGAAGTTGCAGCGGTGGCGGGGGTTTCGCCTACTACGGTATCTCGCGTGCTTAATAATCGCGGCTATATTAGCCAAGAGACCCGCGATAAGGTCCATGCCGCGATGAAGCGCATCAACTATACGCCCAACGATATCGCCCGTGCCATGCTCAACGGTCGCCTGAATCTAATAGGTATGATAGTCCCCTATGTCAGCAGCCCGTTTCATGCCCAAGCGGTCCAAGCCGTTGAGCGTACCCTGGCCGAAAACGGTTTTAAGATGTTGCTGTGCAATAGCGCCAATCGACCTGATCTTGAGCGTTCTTATATCGATATGCTTCGGCGCAATATGGTTGATGGCGTCATCGTCAACTCGCTTAATATCGGTGCCGAGGCGTATGCCGAGATGGGCTTGAGTCTGGTTGGTATCGACTGCGACCTTGGCGAGACCTCTGTTCAGATTGCGAGCGACAGCTATGGCATCGGCGAACTTGCCACGCGTCGCCTGATCGATGACGGGTGTTCGCGCATCTTGTGCCTGCGCAACAATAGCCGCATGCGTATGCCTGCCAATAAGCGTACCGATGCCTACCACGATGTTGTGGAGCAGGCCGGTTTGCCCGCGCTTGTCCGTGAGGTCGAGTTCGTTAAGTCCGACGACGAAAAGAGTGCGGTCGTTGCGAAGATCCTCGATGAGAACCCCGATATTGACGGCATCTTTGCGGGAGACGACACGATGGCGGCCATCTGCCTCAACGTGATGAAGCGGCGCGGCTTGAGCGCTCCGGACGATATTAAGGTCGTGGGCGCGGATGGCGCCCGCCGCACTATGACGTTTATGCCTGACTTAACAACCGTTCGTCAAGATATCGATCGCATCGGAGAGCTCGCGGCGCAATCCATCATCGCTCTTGTTAACGGTGAAAAGCCCGAATCGAATACCAAGCTCCCCGTTGAACTCATTGAGGGCAAAACCGCGTAGTTCATCCCGTGCCAAAAGAATTCCTCAAACGCCTCTGATGACCGTTCGCCGCCATATGTCAACCGTTTGCCGACGACTGGAACTGCGAAAAGACGTATTAGTGTGAAAACGTTTGACATATGAAAACGATTGACATATCTTGCAGTTGTACCGAGTTAGTATCTTGTGGGAAAGGAAGTCTCGGATGCACAAGGTGTATTACCAGCCTGAGGGAATTTGGGTAGGCGACATCATGCCGTACGGCGAGGACGGCACGTTCTATCTCTATCACCAGCGTGACACGCGAAACCCCGGTCCTTTCGGAGAGCCGTTTGGTTGGGCACTCGCGACGACCAAGGATTTCGTCAACTACAAGGACTTTGGCGAGAGCCTTGAGCGTGGCGGCGACGAGGAAGTCGACCAGTATGTTTATGCCGGCACGGTGTTTAAGGTGGGCGACAAGTACCATGCGCTCTACACTGGTTGCAATCGCGATAAGGTCCGCGCACGCTTGATGAAGCAGGTTCTTCTTCACGCAACGAGTGACGACGCCGTCAAGTGGGAGAAGAACATCGCCGAGACGCTGCTTCCGCCCCAGGAAGGTTACGATGACCGCAACTGGCGCGATCCCTTTGTGCTTTGGGATGAGGAGAACGAAGAGTACATGCTCATCCTCGGCACGCGCGTGGGCGAGGACAAACGTCTGATGACCGGGCGTCTGGTCAAGTTCACCTCCAAGGACCTGGATACCTGGGAGTTCCAGGGCGACTGGTGGAATCCGGGCCTTTACACCATGTTCGAGATGCCTGATCTCTTTAAGATGGGCGACTGGTGGTATCTGGTGTTCTCCGAGTACAGTGATGGCAACAAGACCCGTTACCGCATGTCTCGCTCCATCAACGGTCCTTGGATCACTCCTGCTGACGATTCATTCGATGGCCGCGCGTACTATGCCGCGCGTACCGCATTTGATGGCGAGCGCCGCGTTCTCTTTGGTTGGGTTCCTACGCGTGACGAGGGTGGCGATCCCAGCTCTTACCTGTGGGGTGGCACCTTTATGCCTCTCGAGATCGTTCAGCGTGCCGACGGAACGCTCGGCACCAAGCTCCCTGACAGCATGCTTGGCGCCTTTGGCGAGGCTAAGGCAGTCGAGGCCTTTGAGCTTTCCTGCGAGTCGGGCAAGGTCGAGCAGGTGCTCGCCGCGGATGCCGGTTCCACCTATATGCTCGATGCCGACATCGAGCTCGCCGGTGACGCTGCCGGCTTCTCGGTGAAGCTTGCCGAGGACGCCGAGTCCGGTCTTGCCTATGAGTTCCGCGCCAACCTGCGTGAGGGCAAGCTCGAGTTTACGGCGGCCCCCCAGTATCCGTGGTTCCAGGTCAACAACATGGGCCTCGAGCGTCCGTTGTTCTTTAAGGGCGAGGGCACTCATCATGTGCGCCTGGTCGTTGACGACGATATCGCGACCATCTTTGTCGATGATGTTGCGCTTAACGCGCGCTTCTGCAATAAGCAGGGCCAGGGTGTGGCACTGACGGTCACCGACGGTACGCTCAAGTGCGCAAATGCAACGATCGCGTCTCTGTAATGGCATCAAAACGTTTTATGATTTCGTAAGGGAATGGAGAGGAACATGGACTACAAAGTAGTGTCTCAGCAAGTCGTCGATAACGTCGGCGGTCTGGAGAACATCGAGGGCGCCACGCATTGCGTTACGCGTCTGCGTCTGGTGCTCAAGGATACGAGCAAGTACAACAAGGCCGAGCTCGAGAACATCGATGGCGTCAAGGGCGTGCTGTACAACAGCGGCCAGCTCATGATCATCTTCGGTACCGGTACCGTCAACAAGGTCTACGATGAGTTTATGGCTCTGACGGGCGTTAAGGAGATCAGCGCTTCCGAGGTCAAGGGCGCCGAGGCGGACAAGAAGGGCAAGTTCTTCTCGGTCCTCAAGGTATTCTCGGATATCTTTATCCCCATCATTCCCGCTTTCGTCGGCGCTGCTATCATCATCGGCCTTAAGTCGCTGATCGTTGCCAACGGCCTCTTTGGCATGGAGGGCAGCCTTGCCGACCACAGCGAGTTCCTCAAGAACCTCGCAAGCTTCTTTGCCATTATCGCCACCACGTTTGACTACCTGCCTGTCCTGGTTATGTACAGCGCGGTGAAGCGTTTTGGCGGTAACCCGATTCTGGGCATCCTCGTCGGTATCGTCATGGTTCACCCGAGCCTTATGAACCGCAACACGTTCGTTATGGATCCGACGGGTGCTGAGTACTGGAACTTTGGTCCGCTCTCCATTCCCATGGTTGCTTTCCAGGGCGGCGTGTTCCCTGCAATCCTGACTGCCTGGTTTATGGCCAAGGTCGAAAAGATTGCCCAGAAGTACATCCCCGAGGTCGTCTCGTTCGTCTTTGTCCCGACCGTTACCCTGATTCTTGCTAACGTCGCCCTGTTCACCGTGTTCGGCCCGCTCGGCAACCTGATCGGCGACGTCCTCGCCGGTGTAATCGATATCCTGTACAACAGGATGGGCGTCTTCGGTGCCTTTGTCTTTGCCGCATTCCTGCAGCCGCTCGTCGTTACCGGTACGCATCAGTTCATCCAGGGTATCGAGGCAAACCTCGTCGCCACGACTGGCTTCAACTACATCCAGGCCATCTGGTCGGTTTCCATCATCGCCCAGGGCGGCGGCGCCATCGGCATGTACCTCATTCACAAGAAGCATTCCAAAGAGCGCAACATCTGCATGTCGTCCTTTATCCCGACGCTGGTCGGTATCTCCGAGCCCGCAATCTTTGCTGCAAACATGCGCTACTCGATCATCCCGTTCATCTGCGCTTGCATCGGTGCAGGCTGCGGCGGTGCCTTCGTGAAGCTCTTTGAGGTGCGCGCCATCGGTCAGGGTCTGACCGGCGTGCTTGGCCTGCTCATCGTCACGCCCGAGACGCTCGTGTGGTATGTGGCTGGCAATCTCATCGCCTTTATCGTGCCGATCGTCTTGATCTTTGCCTACAACAAGGCAAAGGGCGTGCCGACCACTGATGAAGAGGGCGCTGGTGCTGGCTTTGATGTCAGCTTCTAGTTGAGCCGTTCAGCGTAATCTGAGGATAAGTCCATTTGGGGAAGGGCGTTCGACTCGTGTGAGTCGAGCGTCCTTCCCCATAGACGAGAAAGTCAACGGCGATGTTTAATCAAAAAAATAAGGTGACACGCGCGGACTATGAGCAGTGGCGTGCCGGACAGGATGAGACGGCGGGTCGCATCGCGTCCGACCCCGATAGGCTCCTGTTCCATGTGGAGCCTGAGCTTGGCTGGCTCAACGACCCCAACGGTTTGGTGCAGATCGGTGATACGTATCACATCTATCACCAATACGATCCATTCGATGCTGCGCATGACGGTCCAGTGCTTTGGAATCATCTGACAACAAAGGATTTTGTGACGTACGAGAATCGCGGCCCTGTGCTGTTCCCCGATTCCGATTTGGATTCGAGCGGAGCGTATTCTGGTTCTGCCTTTGTACACGACGGCAAGATTCACTACTTCTATACCGGCAACGTCAAGCATTTTGACCGCGATGATTACGACTACGTGTTGACGGGCCGTGAGCAAAACCAGATTCATGTGGTTGCCGAGAACCCCGACGAATTGGGCGAGAAGCGCATAGCTGTTGGGCCGGTCGATTACCCCGACGATATCGGTACGCACGTGCGTGATCCCAAAATCCTTGAACACGATGGTATCTACTACATGGTTCTGGGCGCTCGTACGAAAGACGACCGCGGCTGCGTGCTTGTCTATACTTCGCGCGATCTAGAGGGCTGGAGCTATGCGACGCGCATTGAGCTGGGCGAGAAGTTTGGCTTTATGTGGGAGTGCCCTGATCTGTTTGAGCTTGATGGCGAGCTTATTCTCGTTTGCTGTCCGCAGGGCGTGTCCGCCGATGGTTGGCGTTACCGCAATCCGCACCAGTGCGTGTGGTTTCCCATCGAGGCCGATTGGAAGGCACCGAGTTTTAAGATCACCGGGCAGGGCGTGCCCCCGATGGTCGATGCCGGCTTTGATTTCTACGCACCACAGTCCTTTGAGGATGCTGCGGGTCGGCGTTTGATGATCGGGTGGTCGGGTTGCCCCGATGCGACGGCAAAAAGCCCGACAGTGGCACGCGGGTGGCAGTGCGCGTTGACGGTGCCGAGAGAACTGAGCATGCGCGATGGTAAGCTCTGTCAGCAGCCGGCGCACGAGATTGAGAGGATGCGCGGCGACTGCGTTCGCGCGACAGGCGGTGAAACCGTTGAGGAGCCGGGCCGCCTGTTTGATCTTGTGGTTTCCTGCGAGGGCGCCAAGATGGTCGAGCTCGAAATCCGCAAGGGTGTCTTTGTGCGTTATACGGACGGGATGCTTACCCTCGATATGGGTGACGAAGGCTATGGGCGCGACCAGAGGTCGATTGAGCTCGGCGAGCTTCGCGACCTACGCGTGCTTTCGGACACTACGATGGTCGAGATTTTTGCAAATGGCGGCGAGGCGGCACTTACGAGCCGTACCTATTCG
>CAVEDI010000112.1:0-8081 GCA_963614405.1 Oscillospiraceae bacterium
GACACGCATAAAAAGCCTCCCATTTCTCGTGTCCAAGAAATGGGAGGCAGTTCAAGCTTTCCATCGGGCGCGTTTTCTACTCGGGCCAGATAAACTGGGTGCGGCCGGCCTCGCCACCGTCAATGAGCAGGCTCTGTCCGGTCATAAACCGGTTGGTCACGCCCACAAAGTAGATCCACTCGGCGATCTCTTGGGCGGTGGCCCAGCGTTTAAGCGGCGTGAGCTCCATAATCTGGTTCCACAGGTGCTCGTCTTCCATCACGCAACGGTTGAGCGGCGTGATAACGCCGCCCGGGTCCACACTGTTGGCGATGGCCTGCGGTGCCAGGCGGTTTGCAAGGTTCTTGGTGTAGGCGATAACGCCGCCCTTGCTGGCGGCATAGACGGGAAACTCCGACCCCGTATGCCCACTCGCCGACCCCACATTGACCACGGATTTGATAGCGGGCGCCGGCTTGGCGACAAGCCCCTCCCCCACAAAAGCGTAGCGCTCGGTCACGTTGATGGTGCCACACAGGTTGGCGGCGATATCGTCGGCCGAATCCTGCGTACCGGCAACGTTCACGATCACCTGAGGTTCAAGGTCGCCTGGAAACGAGCCCGGCTCGCGGACATCAACGATCAGATGGCGGTAGCGCTCGTGTTCGACCGCCGCCGGCAGCAGATCAAAGCCCACAACCTCGTGGCCCTCGTCCAAAAAGCGCTGCACGCACGCGGCTCCGATACCGCCCGAAGCGCCCGTGATCAAAACCCGCATACTTGCTCCTTAGGCGGTTGCGTGGCGCTCGAGGTACTCGGAGCCCACATTCTCGCGCTCCCAGCCGCGCACGACCTTGTAGCCCACAGGGCTCAGGAAGACCTCGCACAGCAGCTCGGCAACAGCACCCGTCAGCGAGCACATAAGGACCTGCACCCAGGTCCAACCAAAGAACGTGTGGCTCACTAAAATGGCAAAGACCAGGTTGTCGATAAACTGGCCAACACCCGTAGACACATAGGAGCGGAAGGCAAAGCTCGCAAAGTTATTCTTTTTGAGCATACGGCCAAGCGACTGGTTGAGCGTGGAGTTAACCACGGCAGAAACGAGCATGGCAAGCGACGAGCCAAGCACCACGTACCAGGTGCCACCGATGGTGGCGTTAAGGGCAGTATTGACCTCGATCATACCCGTGTCGTAGTAAGCGCCCCACATGCCGGGCGTGAGCGAGCATGCCCAAAAGCACAGGCTCACGGCCAGGTTGACCAGCAGCGCGAGGATAGAGATTTTGATGGATGCCTTGGCGCCAAAGCGCTTGCAGATCATGTCCTGGCACAAAAACGAAACCCAGCTCACCACAAAGCCGCAGTCGAGTGCCAGATACGGCAGGCTGATAAGCTCTTTGTTGGCCAGCAGGTTCATCATGATGACGCTCACGAAAAACAGCGAAACCGTTGCCGCGGGAATGCTCCGCAACAGGACCTTGTAGTCCTCCATGACCTTCTTGATCATTATGTACTCCTTTGGTTTTAGGTTTAACGAGCAGGATATCGGACCCGAACTGCTCGGACGCCCCGGTCTTGAGACGACGGTGGGTATGATAGCCGCTCACACGGCATCAGGCAAGCAAACGGCGCGGCAGCCCCGCAGGACCACCGCGCCGATGCGTTAAAAGGCTACGTTGCCAAACTCCGACAGGATCAGGTCGGGGTTGTGGTCGGTTGCCCAATCCACGTTCCACGGGCTCGTGAACAGCAGCAGCTTACCGCCGCGCATGTCCTCGACACGCAGCGTGTCGCGCGTGAGCGAAAGAGCCGGGATATCGATGGTATCGGGGTCGTTCTGGATCCAGCGGATGTCTGTATAGGGCAGCGGCTGGCGACGAACCTCAACACGGTATTCGGCCTTAAGGCGGCGCTCGAGCACCTCAAACTGCAGCACGCCGACCACGCCCACGATGACGCTCTCCATGCCGGCACCCAGCTCGCGGAAGATCTGGATGGCGCCCTCCTGGGCAAGCTCCTCCATGCCCTTGACGAACTGCTTGCGCTTGAGCGTGTCGACCTGCGTAATGCGAGCAAACATCTCGGGGGCAAACGTCGGGATCTGCGGATACTGCACGTGGCGCTTGCCGGAGCACACAGTGTCGCCGATGCTAAAGATACCCGGATCGAACAGGCCCACGATATCGCCCGCGTACGCCTCGTCCACGATGGCGCGGTCATCGGCCATCATCGACGTGCCCGTGGCAAGCTTAAGCTTGCGGTTGCCCTGCACGTGGAAGGCGTCCATGCCGCGCTCGAACTTGCCCGAGCAAATGCGCACAAAGGCGATGCGATCGCGGTGGTTCTTATCCATGTTGGCCTGGATCTTAAACACAAAGCCGCTAAAGTCGTCGCGGCAGGGATCGACCGGTTCGCTGGTGAGCGTATCGGTATAGGCGCGCGGCGTCGGGGCCAGACGCAGGAACTCCTTGAGGAAGGGCTCCACGCCAAAGTTGGTGAGCGCCGAGCCAAAGAACGCCGGGCTCAGCTTGCCGCAGGCCACGGCATCCAAGTCGAGCTCGTCGCCGGCGCCATCGAGCAGCTCGATGTCGTCCATCAGGTTCTTATGGTTTTCCTCGCCGATGAGCTCGTCCATGGAAGGATCGCCCAGCTCAGCCTCGACCTCGGCGACCTTCTTGGTGGCGTTGGCGTGGCCGTCGCCCTCAAAGGCGATAACGCGACGGGTCTGACGGTCGAACACGCCACGGAAATTGCGGCCGCTGCCGATCGGCCAGTTCATGGGATACGTATTGATACCCAGGACGTTCTCGATCTCTTCCATGAGCTCAAACGGATCGCGAGCCTCGTGGTCGAGCTTGTTCACAAAGGTGAAGATGGGAATGTGGCGCAGCGTACAGACCTTAAAGAGCTTTTTGGTCTGGGCCTCAACGCCCTTGGCGCCGTCGATGACCATAACAGCAGCGTCGGCGGCCATAAGGGTACGGTAGGTATCCTCCGAGAAGTCCTGGTGGCCGGGGGTATCGAGGATGTTGACGCAGGCGCCGTTGTAGGTGAACTGCAGCACCGAGGAGGTAACGGAGATACCGCGCTCCTTCTCGATGTCCATCCAGTCCGAGACGGCATGCTTGGCCGAGCTCTTGCCCTTGACCGAGCCGGCGGTCTGGATACTGCCGGTATAGAGCAGCAGCTTCTCGGTAAGCGTGGTCTTACCGGCGTCCGGGTGGCTGATGATCGCGAATGTGCGGCGCGACGAGATTTCATCCGACAGGCTTGCCATGCGGATCCTTTCTTGCGTTGAGTGCATTACGTCGTTGTAACCGCACTATTGTAGCCGCGAAATCCCGCTCTAGGGCACCTATCAGGACAAATTCATCAGATGGGGCATGGGGTAGCACTCGATGGCGGCACTCCGCAGCAGTTTGTCTCGATCTGTAACATCTAGACGGTTTTTGAACCTCTACCTGTTACAGATTGAGACAACCAGGTGGGCGTCCCAGAAAGATCTCGATCTGTAACAGGTAGCCGTCCAAATCGGTTCCAGATGTTACAGATTGAGATGAATGAACGAGCGGACAATCCGTATTTACCTCTTGCGTAACTGTGCATAGTGTATATATACTATGCTTACCGGTTATATACACGTGTAGCCCAACAGCTAAGGAGCCGCTGTGGACATCATCCTATCCAATTCGAGCGACAAACCCATCTACGAGCAAATAGCCTCGCAAGTCAAAGCTCAAATCCTTTCGGGCACGCTCGCTGCGGGCGCCAAACTCCCCAGCATCCGTGCGCTCGCGAGCGATCTTGGCGTGAGCGTCATCACCACCAAGCGCGCCTACGCCGACCTGGAGCAGCTCGGGTTTATCTGCACCGTGCAGGGCAAGGGCTGCTTTGTCGCCGAGGGCAACCAAGAACTCTTGCGCGAAAACCAGCTCTGCCATATCGAAAAGCTGCTTGCGAAAGCGGCAAGCCAAGCCGAAGCCTTGGGCGTCACGCGCGACAAGCTGCACGAGATGCTCGACCTGGTAGTCCCCGAAACCATGCAGTAGCCATCTGCAAGAAAGGCTATACCATGCAAAACCTTTTAGAACTCAAAGGCATCTCACGCCGTGTGAGCGACCATTTTTCGCTGCGTGATGTCACACTCGCTGTGGAGCCCGGCCAGATCGTCGGCTTTGTTGGTGCCAACGGTGCTGGCAAAACAACGACGATTCGAGCTGCTCTCGGGCTTATAAAGCTCGATGCCGGCGAAGTGCACCTGTTTGGGCAGCGCTGTGGCGCCGACGCGCCCGATGAGTCGCAACGCCATCTACGCTCCCGCGTCGGTCTTGTCCTGGACACGTGTCCCTTCCCCTCCACGCTCAAGGTGGGCCAGATCGAGTCGCTCGTAGGCCCGGCGTACCCCACGTGGGACCGCGAAACGTTCGCCGGATTCATCAACCGATTTGGCCTCGATCCCAAGACAAAGGTCAAGGACCTCTCCCGCGGCATGGGCATGAAACTGCAGCTTGCCTGTGCACTCAGTCACAATGCCAAGCTGCTCGTTTTGGACGAAGCCACCGCGGGCCTCGATCCCATGGCACGCGAGGAACTGCTTGATGAGCTGCTTGCCTTTGTCGCCGACGGCCAGCACAGCGTGCTACTCTCGAGCCACATTACGTCCGACCTCGATCGCACCGCTGATCGCGTCATCTGCATCGATGCTGGCTCGATTATTTTTGACCTGCCGCGCGAGGAAATTACCGACCGCGCCGGCATCGCCCACTGCACCCAAGCACAGGCCGCCGAGCTTATGGCTTGCGTCGAAGGCGCCCGTGCCGTCCACCACGCCTATAGCGTGGACGTGCTCGTGCCCAACCGTCGCGAAACGCTCGAGGCCTTTCCCGAGATTCCCTGCGATCGGGCAACCATTGATGACTATCTGCGCCTCATGCTGAAAGGGGCTTCGAAATGAAACGCGCCATTATGTCCGAGCTTGCCATCGTTCGCACGCTCGTCCCGAGCATCGCAGGTGTCGGCCTGTTCATCTTCGTCGTGCTGACCGCCGTCAGGGCATCGAATGGTGATTCCGATATGAGCGCCGCCAGCGCCTTCGCGATCAGTGCCATGTCGCCCATCATGGCCATGACGTCGCTGGCCGGGCTCGACAACCAAAACGAATGGGAGCGCTATCGGGCAACGCTGCCCATCTCACGCAAAGACATCGTCAGTGCGCGCTACCTGTGCATCACTATTTTCTCGGTCATCATGACGCGCGCGGCCGTGCTGTTGAGTATCGTCGCCATCCCGATCTTAAACAGCGTGGGTATCCCCTCCACGGGAGAGACCGTCTTTGAGACCGCAATCGCCTCGGCAATATCGATGCTTTTCTCCCTCATGGCGGTGTTTTTGGTGCTGCCCCTGTTCTTTCGATTTGAACACATGAAGGCGCAACGCCTATCCGTTGGTCTGTACGCCCTATACATGTGCCTTATCATGGTCACGCTAAACTCATTCAACCCCATCAGCAACCAGCTCATGTCGGTGATTGCCGGGGCGAATCCCGATTCTTCCGTTCTTGGCTTCCTGTGCGCAGGAATTGCCGCGCTGGCAACGGTCGTCCTTGGCGCTGTCAGCTGCGCCGTCAGCACCAAGGTCTATCGAGTACGCAATCTGTAGCCACGCGAGCCTCAATCCGCGAAGATCGCGATCGCCGCCCCTCCCCGCAAATCCGTGGCAAACGGCATGTCCCCGGCGTGCGCCGCCGTACTACTTGCGCAGCGGCTTGGGCAGCGGAATGCCGGCGGCGATAACGGCGGCGATGATCATGCAGACGATACCCTTGAGTGGGAAGCACATGAGCAGCAGGCCCACGACCATGACGGGCTGGCGCATGACCGCACCCATCGTCGATGCCGTGCAGACGGCGACGCAAAAGACCGGATCTGCGCCGGTGAGGATGGCCAGGCCATAGCCCAGGCTTACGCCCGAGAAGATAACCGGGAAGAAGTGACCGCCGCGCCAACCAAGGTTGATGAGGGCGGGGGTCAGCATGGCCTTGACAAGACCGGTCGCGATAAGCACGCCGGCGGGAATGGTCAGATAGGTTTCCATGAGCACGTCGGCCTGGGTCTCGCCGGCAAACATGGTGTAGGGCAGGACCGTGCCGCAGATGGCGAGCGCCAGACCGGCCAGCATGGCCTTGACGACAGGACGCTCCCCTATTGCATGGGACAGTGCCTCGCTTGCATGCTCAGAGACAAAGTACAGCCAGCCGCATACGGTGCCGACCAACGCCAGCGGAATGAGCCAGGCAAGTTCCAAGTTGCCCACCTCGGCGGACTCGAACCTGGGCATGCCCATGCCGCCGCCCACAAGCTGGCCAAGCAGCAGGTAGGTGCCCAGACCGCCGGCAATCGCAATGCCGTAGACCACCGTCTTTTGCGTCTTGGGCAGCTTGATGGTGATCTCGCCGGACGCGGACTCATCGTCGGCGTCTTCGCCCTGGTCGTCGGCGCCACCGGCAAGCGGTGCCACAAAGCCAAAGACGGGCGCGGTAAAGAGCGCCGTCAGCGCGGCCTGAGTGCCCAACAGCGTAAGCTCCCTAAACTCGGCGCCAAAGCGACGCATGCGGTCGCCGACCCAGCTGCACAGACCAGCGATAACGCCGGTCAGGCCGGCCTCCGGTCCAATGCTTCCGCCAAACAGCAGCGGCAGCAATGCCGCGAGCGAAAGCTTGCCCAGGTTGTCGTACGGGTAGCGCCCGTCTTGCTTAACCTTAGCCATCACCTGGTTGAGGTCATCGGTCTTGGTGCCTGTCATCTTTTCGTACAGACCGATTAACAGGCCGCCCAGCAGGCAGACAAAAAACGGGTACGGCAAAAAGCCAAACGGGCCGCTGGCAAGCTCGGGCGAAGAGACGCCCAGCGCGTGCGGAATCCCGGTCCATAGATAGTCGATACCGTGCTCCATCGCAAAAAAGAACAGCCAGACCGCGGCACCTGCGAACGCACCGGTCACGGCAACGCTAACTAAAAACAGCGCGCGGTTTGTGGGTTTGGCAAGGTTGTCCATCGGGTCCTCCCGCGGTCAAAGTCGACATAGATACGTTTTATTGTAGAGCGAGCGTTGCCCGAACGAGCCAACCATCCACGCCGCGAACGGCACCATTGGGAGCCATAGTGGGGCAGGCTCAAGACTTATCCGTTGATAATCGAGGCAATCTCGCGCAAATCGTTGGCAAAGTAGATGCCCTGCTGGCGCCGTGGGCTCGATAGGCCTTTTTCAATCATGTGCCCGAGCAGCGCCTTGAGGTCGTTGTAGTAACCGTCCAGGTTATACAGGATGCACGGAGCACTCAGGTGTCCCAACGACACCGCGGACATGACCTCGGCAATCTCCTCGAGCGTACCCGTCCCACCGGGAAAGGCGATGAACGCATCGCCGAGCTCAATCATCTTGGCCTTGCGCTCCGCCATATCGCTCGTCACGATGAGGTCATCGATACCGTCATGTTGAAACTCGGCCTCGATAAAAAAGCTCGGCTCAACACCCGTCACGTGTCCACCCGCCTCGAGTACGCTATCGGCGAGCGCACCCATCAGCCCCGATTTGGACCCGCCGTATACCAGCGCGTGCCCGTTGGCGCCAATCCAGTTGCCCAGCTCCTGCACCGCGGGCAGAAACGCCGGATCATTGCCGGCACTGGCACCCAGATACACGGTGATATTCATATTTGGTCCCCCTTGTTGTGGCGCGCGACGTTCGTCTTAGCGCTGGCGTCGACGATACTCGCGCACGCGACGCGAAAGATCGGCAAGCTCGTCGCAATCGAGCTCTTCCAAATGCTCAAGATCGTCCATAAAGCGCGCCATGGTGTCCTTTTGACGCATCTTGATAAGCGTATTGCAGTAGTTCACCGCCACGCCCGTGAGCATGGCGATGTAGAAGATGCTGATGACGCTCAAGACGACGGTAATAGCGCGAGCAACCGGCGTCTCGGCCGGAATGTCACCAAAGCCGATGGTCGAGACCGTCTCAAAGCTAAACCACAGGCCATCGCCAAACGTGAGGGTCGTGGGCTCGGACAGCCAAACGGCCGTCGAGCACAGCAGATAGAA
>CAVEDI010000113.1:0-15705 GCA_963614405.1 Oscillospiraceae bacterium
CTACGAGGAGCTGGCCTGCTGCGACATCATCGTCAACGCCGCCGGTAAGGTCGCGCTGGCCGCCGGCAACCGCGACGGCGAGCTGTTCTTTACCACCGACGCCGCCCGCTCCTTTGCCAAGCGCATCGTCGACGCCGGCTTTGACGGCATCTTTGTGAGCATCTCCAACCCCTGCGACGTCGTGTGCACCGAGCTGTGGCACCTGACCGGCTACGATCCCAAGAAGATCATCGGCTCGGGCTGCGGCCTGGATTCCGCCCGCCTGCGCACCGAGATCTCCAAGAAGGTCGGCGTGAGCCCCAAGTCCATCGACGCCTACATGATCGGCGAGCACGGCTTTAGCCAGCTGGCCGCCTTTAAGGCCGCAACCATCGCCGGCAAGAGCCTTAACGAGCTTCAGGCCGAGAACCCTGACAAGTACGCCTTTGACCACATGGAGGTCGAGGAGCTCGCGCGCAAGGGCGGCTATGTGACCTACCAGGGCAAGCAGTGCACCGAGTATGCCGTCGCCAACTCCGCCGCACGCGTCTGCGCCGCCGTGCTGCACAACGAGCACGCCGTACTTTCCGCCTCTACGCTTATGACCGGCCAGTATGGCGAGGAGGGCATCTTTACCTCCCTGCCGTGCGTGATCGGTGCCGAGGGCGTCGAGGAGGTCTACACGCTCGACCTTTCCGAGCACGAACTCGAGGGCTTCCACAAGAGCTGCCAGCACATCCGCGACAACATCGCCCAGCTCGACTGGTGGGATGCCGAGGCCTACGACGCCAAGTAGTCCGCCGCTTGATGCGACGCCTTGCTCATACGGACGCAATGTAAAGCGGGCCGCGCCGGAAATCCCCGGCACGGCCCGCTTTTTGACTCATGTGGCACGCTTGCGAATCGAAGGCGAATACTTTTCCCGTTACCTAGTACTGCTCGATGCCCATGTAGCGACGAACCTCGGGGCTGTGGTCGAAGACCTTGCCGCGGGCAGCACGCAGCTCGCAGCTCATCGCGTAGAAGAAGATCGGCTCCAGGTACGAACGCACGCTGGCAGGCACTTCACCCACGCCGTACTCGAGCGCATCGAGCACCATGACGGTATCGGTGTGCGTGTTGAGGAACGCAAGAGCGCGCTCCTCCATGGGGCGGCACTCGCCCGATCCGAGCTGCACAAAGTAGAACACGCCGGGCTCGGTGGCTTCGAACGGGCCATGGAAGTACTCGCCGGAGTGGATGTAGCAGCAGTGCTGCCACTGCATCTCCATGAGCGAGCAGATCGCCATGGCATAGGTCTGGCTAAAGTTGGGGCCGGAGCCCAGGATATAGAAGAACTTGTGCTGCTGGCAGAGCTCGGCAAAGCGGGCGCCCAGCTCGGCGTTGACCTTCTCACGGGCGGCGGGCAGCAGCGCATCCATCTGCTTGAGGCCCTCATACATGTCGGCGAGTGCCTCGTAACCCTCCTGCTGGTCGAGCAACTCGGCGGCGATCAGAGCGCCGATGCCCTGCGGCACCTCGGCCTGTGACACGCCCTCGCCCCACGGATAGACCCAGGTGGTCCACTTGCCGTTATCGATCTTGGAGCCCTCGCAGTCGGTGAGGGCAATGACCTCGGCACCGGCTGCCAGCGCCATCTCGCAGCCGTCGACAACCTCTTGCGTGTTGCCGCTGTGGCTGCAGGCAATAACGAGCGACTTCTCGCCAAGGCTCTTGGGAGCCATCAGGCAAAACTCGCGCGCCGTGTAGACCGTCGAGGTAAACGTGGTGGCCTCGCGCTTGAGCAGTTCGTTGGCCGGCATCAGGTCGATCATCGAACCGCCACAAGCGATCCAAAAGACATTCTCGATCTTGCCCTTGCGCTCGATGATTTCCTGAACCAGATCATGTGCGTTCATGCTGATGCTCCTCCTTGTGGGGCGGCTTTGAACGACGACAGCTCGTACCTGCTGTCGTTCTATGTTGTCCTATTTATAGCACGCACGACGACGCTCGTGAAGTCATTTCACCAAACTTATTCTATGTTGTTCTATCTATGGACGTTAGATGTCGAACACGTAGCGCGAGCCCACGATCTTTTGGCGTCCGAGCAGCAAGGGCCGCTCGTCCGCATCGGTAAAGTACGCCTCCATATAGAAGAGCGGCTCGCCGACCGGCACCTCCAACAGCGGGGCCGCCTGAGCATCGGCAAGCGCAATCTCCACGGTGCAAGGGTCGGACTTGAGCGGCGCGCGGCCCGAATGCTCGGCAACGAGCGCAAAGATCGAGTTATCGGTGAGGTCCTTATCGGCAAGTGTCTGCAGATAGGGATGGTCAGCCAGCACAAAGGCGTTGTTCTCGAGCATGACGGGCACGCCGTCTGCCGTGCGCACACGCTCGACCACGATGAGCTCGCAGCCGGGTTCCACCCCAAAAAACGCCGCGTCCTCGCGCGTCGCCGCAACCACCGTGCGCGACACCAGGCGTGCTCCGGCCACCATGTCGTTGGCAGCGCAACCCTCGGAAAAGCTCTGAACGTCACCCTTCTGGACAATCTTGCGCTTGAGCTTGGGCGCGCACACGAACGTGCCCCTCCCCTGCTGGCGGTTGAGGTAGCCCGCGCGCGATAGCTCCTCGATGGCACGGCGCACGGTGACGCGACCCACGCCGTAGGACTTCGCGAGCTCCATCTCGGAAGGAATGCGCGAGCCGGCTGCGTACACGCCGCGCGCGATCTCGCCCTTTAGGTCGTCCATAACCTGCTGGTACAGCGGCACAGCGGACACCTCAGTGCGCTCGGTTTTATCATCGGATGCCATCGTTATGCTCCATTCCGTGCATGCTCGGACTCAAACTCTTCAATCGCCGCCATAAACTGCTCGCCAAAGGCGTCGGCCTTTTTCTCGCCGATGCCGTTGACCTGGATAAGCTCGTCGCGCGTCTGTGGGCGTAGGCGGCACAGGCCGCGCAGGGCCTTGTCGGAAAAGACCATGTACGGCGCCATCTCCAGCTCCGCCGAGATCTCCTTGCGGAGGGCACGCAGGCGCTCGAACAGCTCGGCATCGTCGCCAACACGCGGGCGCTGATCCAGCTCGGCCTCCTCGCGCAGCAGATCGACGGCGCGGCGGGCGCGGGCCGAGGCCTTGCGCTTGGACGCACGACGCTTAACGGTAAAGGCGAACGCCTCATCCTCGACCTCGACGGCACGCGGACCCAGCCCCACGACCGGGTACTGCCCCTGCGAGGTGGCCAGATAACCGCGGCCGCACAGCTGGCCGATGATGTCCTTGATGCGCCCGACCGATTCGCTCGACAGCTCACCGTAGCCGCGGTCCTCGTCCAGATGCATCTGGCGAATGCGCTCGGTGTTGCCGCCGTGGAGCACATCGGCGATGAGCGACTTGCCAAAGCGCATGGGACGCGTGGCCACATAGCGCACGGCAGCGCGGGCCATATCGGTGACGTCCTCGACCTCGAACTGCGTGAGGCAGTTGCCGCAGTTGCCGCAGCTCTCGACGTCGTCCGTGGCGGTGCCGCCCGTACTGGCCGCGGCATGCTCGGCCGCGGCCTCGTCGCCAAAGTAGCGCAGCATGTATTCGCGCAGGCAGCCGGTGGTATTGCAGTAGCCCTCCATCTGGCTGAGCAGACGATATCGATTCTGGAGCGCCCACGCGCGCTGCTCGTCGTCGAGCGCCTCATCGGCAGCATCGCCGCGGTCGATCAGAAAGCGGCGCATGCGAAAATCGTTGCCGTTCCACAGCAAGTAGCAGCTGGCCGGGTCGCCATCGCGGCCGGCGCGGCCCGCCTCCTGGTAGTAGGCTTCGATGCTCTCGGGCACGTTGTTGTGGATCACGTAGCGCACGTTGGGCTTGTCGATGCCCATGCCAAAGGCGTTGGTGGCAACCATCACCTGGATATCGTCGTCGATAAAGGCGCGCTGGCTTTGGCGACGGGCGTCGTTGCCCATGCCGGCATGGTAGCGGCCAACGCGAATGCCGCTGGGGCCCAGCGCCTCGGCAAGCTCGCCCGCCAGCGCATCAACTGTCTTGCGGGTCGAACAATACACGATGCCGCTCTCACTCGAATGCGCGATCACGTAGTCGCGCACCCAGGCAGTCTTGGCCTTGTCGCCCATCTCCTCGCAACCAAAGTAGAGGTTCTTGCGATCGAAGCCCGTCACTACCGTCGCGGGGTTTTGCAGGCCAAGCATCTGCTGAATGTCCGCACGCACACGCTCGGTCGCCGTAGCGGTAAAGGCCGCCACGATGGGGCGCTGCGGCAGGGAATCGATGAACTCGCGAATCTGCAGGTAGGCGGGGCGGAAATCCTGACCCCATTGGCTTACGCAGTGGGCCTCGTCAATGGCCACGAGCGGCACGCCAATGCCGGCGGAACCCGCAGCCTCCTGCGCAAAGGCCAAAAAACGCGGCTCGAGCAAGCGCTCGGGCGCCACGTACATAAGCTGGTAGCGGCCCTCGCGCGCCCGCTTGAGCACGGTGTTTTGCTGGGCCGGAGTAAGGCTGGAGTTGAGATAGCTGGGTCGCGCACCCGCCGCGAGCAACGCACGGGTCTGGTCCTCCATAAGCGACAGCAGCGGACTCACCACAAAGGTGATGCCGGGCAGCATAAGCGCGGGCACCTGGTAGCAAATGGACTTGCCGGCGCCCGTGGGCATAACACCCAGCGCATCGCGACCGGCGAGAATCGCATCGACCATGCGGTCCTGTCCCGGGCGAAACGAGGTGTAGCCAAAATAGGCGCCGAGCGTGTCGAGCGCCATCTGCTGCATGCTATCGGTCATGGTTTCCTAACGTCCAAGTCATCTGCCGCCGATTATACGCCGCCACGCGGACAGCAGCACACGGCCGCCGCCCAGACTAGTCGTTTAAGAACTCCCCCCAACGGCTAAGGAGTGTCCCCAGGTGCCGGCAGAAAAGGAACGTCCCCAAGTGCCGGCCCGGCAACGCCGATGTTTTGGCGCGGACAGCGAAAGCCCGCCAGAGCGAGCAAGGTGCCTTGAAACAAGGCGGCATTGACCTTCTGGTCATGCCGCCGAAGTTGAAAGGCAGATTGCCGCTCTGGCGAGCTTGCAGCGTCGAGCCGTTACGCGGTTTGGTAAAACCGCGTAACTAGAGCTACATGACCATAACGTAGCGCGATCCCACGTAGTACTGCTTACCCATCAGGACCGGCTCGCCATTGGGGCCCGTGAAGCCGGCACGCAGGTTGAGCAGCGGATCGTGCGGAGCAATGCCCAGCTCGGCCGCCTGCTCGGTATTGGCACGAACGGCCTCGACCGTGCGGTAGCCAACCGAGACAATCGGCGTTCCGCCAACACGCTCGACCTCGGCAAAAATCGACTTGTCCTCAAGATCGGCCGTCAACAGCTCACGGTAGGCGTCAAACGGCACAAAGATGTTCTCCTCAAAGATGGGCTCGCCGTCGGCCGTACGCACGCGCTTGATATGCAGCAGCAGCGCATCCTTCTGCAGGCCAAAGAACTCCATCTCGTTTTGGCGCGCCGGAACGATCTGGCGATCGATCACGTGCGCATCGGCCTTCATGCCGTTGCCGGCACACAGCGCGGTAAACGTCTGCAGCGTCGAGGCGTGAAACTGGCGATTGATGTGCGGCGTGGAGACAAAGGTGCCACGGCCCTGCTGCTTAACCAGGTAGCCATCGGAGCACAGCTCCTCGACGGCGCGGCGCACCGTAATGCGGCTCACGTCGTACTGCTCGGCTAGCTCAAGCTCGGACGGAATACGCTCCTTGGGTGCATAAACACCTTTCTCGATCGCATCCTTGATTTCGTCGTAAATCTGCTGGTAAAGCGGTGCATTTTTGGGTGCAGGCATATCTAATCACTCTTATCGAAATATCGAAATAACTAATACGTATATAACGTCTAGTTTCATATTACCTCATAATGATAAAACGATACACCCTCCCTACCAAAAAGCGACAGCTTCATTTTGGTAGGTTTTATCTGGGCAAACGAGAGCCTCTCGAAAGCAACGGTGCTTTCGGGGGGCTCGTTCGGATGGGTTGCGCAGGACCGGCAAAATGCCAATACCCTACTTGCCGTCGTCCTGCTGCAGGCTGTCCTGTTCGCTGAGGCGCGCCTGCCTGCTGACCATGCGTGCGGGCTTGTCGGGATCGGGAACGGCCGTGGGCATGGGCTCGTCGACATGACCACCCCACCAGCCGCCCACAAAGTTGAGCGTGTGGAACACGTTGATCACGGCGCCGGAATCAACGTCGCACACCAGCTTGATAATGTCCTGACTCTCGTAGGTCGAGACAACGGTGTTCAGCAGGTACATCTTTTCGCGGCTATATCCGCCGACGACCTCGGCGCAGCTAATGCCGTGCTGAAAATGGTTTACGTAGGCAGTCATGACCTCGTCTGCCTTACGCGTCGTGATCTGCAGCGTCACGCGATCGTAGCGACGATAGAAACTGTCGATGGTCTTGGTCGAAATAAACTGGAACACGATGGAATACGCCGCCTTGTCCCAGCCAAACATAAAGCCAAAGATCGCCAGGATAAAGCAGTTGAAACCAAAGATGACGCCCCAGATGGTCTTGCCCGTGTGGTTGGAGACCCACAGCGCGATAAAGTCGGTGCCGCCGGTGGATGCGCCGGATTTAAGTGCGATGGCAGCGCCCAGACCCGAGACCACGCCGCCAAAAATGATGAGCATGATCTTGTCGCCCAAAAATGGAGCGAAGTGAAAGACGTTGAGGAACAGCGACGAGAGCACGACCTGCATCATCGAGAAGATGACGAAGCGCTTGCTAATGCCGCTCCAGCATAGGAGCGCCACGGGGATGTTGAGCGCGAGCATACCGAGCGAAATGTCGATGTGAACGCCGCCCAGCGAGGTAACGCGATCGAGCAGGACCGCAACGCCGGTGAGGCCGCTCGGAAGCAGGTCGGCGGGCTGAATGAACGCCTGGATCAGGAATGTCTGGAGAACGGCGGAAATCGTGACCGCCACGGCAGTAATGGCGCGGCGGACGATGGTGAGGCGGCCGAGTACGAGCACTCGGTCCGTGAGCTGATCGATGGCGTTCGCCACGCAGGCTCCTTTCGAAGGCAGATGTAGTTGTGGGGTATGCCCGCGATTGTAGCATGGAGCGTGCGGGGGCGCTTCAATTCACCCTCTCTCGACAACCAAAGCGGGACCAGCAACCCCACGACCAAAGGCCCAAATTACAAGTGAGTAGACTTTACGCGACCTGCAGAGCACACCCAAAACCGCCACCCCTGTGACCTGCGGTTTTACTAGAGCAGATGCGCTTTGTGCTCGTCCTGCACCAAAAAGTCTACTCACTTAGTCCGAATCGAAGCCAAACGGATCCAAATAGATGACAAATTAAGCCAATCCGCAGCAAAAGACGCGTGAATCAGTGCTTCTCACGGCGGATTGACGCTACAAAGCGGCCAAAATGTCGGTCAGATTATCGATAACGGCATCGGCTCGCGATTGATCGAGGTTGACGCCCTCGTGCGGACGCAGTGCCAGGACGCGGGCGCCGGAGCGCTTGCCGGCCTCGATGCCCAAAGGCGAGTCCTCGATAACCAGGCACTCGGCAGGCTCTACACCCAGCGCTTCCATGGTACGCAGGTAGATCTCGGGGTCGGGCTTAAACGCACTGCACTCGTGACCGCTGATGGTGTAGTCCAGCACGTCGGCGATGCCGGCAATCTCCACCAGCTCGTCGATCAACTCGCGAAAGGACGAGCTCGCGATGGCACACTTCACACCACGCTCATGCAGCTCACGCATCACCGGCTCCGTCTGCTCGTTGAGCAGCTCGGCATACGGAACGGGGTGGTCCGGGCTGTAGACCTGCTTGTACTCCACGCGTAAGCGCTCGCGCAGTTCAACATCGTCGGGCACCAGCGCCTCCCAAATGGCCGGCTCGTTAGACCCCGAAAGATCGGGAATCTCGTCAAAGTGGAACCCCTTCTCTTCCATAAACGCCACGCGGCGGCGGTTGTAGAACCACTCGGTATCGACCAGCACGCCGTCCATGTCAAACAGCACTGCCTTGATCATACGCATCTCCTCCCACCTGCCAAAAAGGGACAGGTTTATTTTGGTAGGTTTTATCTTGGGTTGTGCGACGCGACAGACGCACCCTCCCCAAAGCAAAAAAGGGGACGGGGCGCAAACCCCATCCCCTCTCAATCAACCCGTAAGGTCTACTTACTTGTGATTAGTAGGAAAGCTTCCACATGTAGCGACGCATGGTCAGCGGGTGCTGACGGGCCTCGGCGATCTGGTTGCCGTACTCGCGCATAACGGCGAGGTGCAGCAGCGGGTTGAAGTAGGTGACGACGCTCGCGGGCACGGCGTCGGCCAGGCCGTAGTCCTTGGAGTCGATCAGAGCGACCTTGGCGCCCATGCGCTCAAGGAAGGTGAGGGCGCGGGCGTCCATCGGACGGGTGGCGCCATCGGACATGAAGAAGACGTAGGGCTTACCCTCGGTGGAAACCTCGAACGGGCCGTGGAAGTACTCGCCGGTGTTGTAGGCGGCGGCGTCGATCCACTGCATCTCGGTGAACAGGAAGGCGGCGTGAGAATAAGCCATCTTCTCGGAGGCACCGGAAGCCATGAAGTAGATCATCTTGTCGTCCTTGAAGTCCTCGGCGAACTTCTTGGCGAGCTTCTTGCAGTGCTGAGCGGCGTTCTCGCAGAGATCGAAGACGTTGGTGAGGCCGGTGATCATGTCCTCGTAGTGGTCATAGCCCTCGGTCTGCTGAAGGATCTCGACAGCAAGAGCGATGGCATAGCCGGGCTTCTCGCACTTGGCAGCGTAGTTGGCGTGGAAGCCGTGAACGATGACGTGGTCGGCGTCGACGGTCAGAGCGGAGCCAGCCTTGTTGGTGAGGGAGACGACCGGGCAGTTGTGCTTCTTGGCGGTCTTGTTGGCCTCGACGGTCTCGGGCGTGGAGCCACCGAGGGAGCAGGTGATCACGAAGGTGTGCTCGTTGACCCAGGAAGGCGTGTCGTAGTTGAACTCGTTAGCGGTGAAGATCTGAACGTTCAGCTTGTCCGTGTTGTTGGCCAGGAAGTACTTGGCGGGGTAAAGGTCGGACATGGAAGCACCGCAGCCGACGAAGGCGACGCTGTGGATCTCGTGGTTGGACAGGACGTCAGCGACGATCTGCTTAGGGAGGTTAAGGTCGATCTCGTACATCTGACACATTCCTTTCGATTTTTGCGGCGCCACATTGCCGAGCGCTCGCAGGGTTACCGTGGTTTGGACCGAGTCGCCGGCCCGTTGAGGATGTGTCAAAGGAACTGTCCCTTTGACACATTTAGGGATGGAAGCCTGCCTGGGGTATGGGATGTCAGGCAGGCTCCCCGGGGAAAGCGATTAGACGCTTGATCGCGACTAGGCCAGGATGCCGGCCGCGGAGAGGGCGATGCCGCCCACGATGGCGATCACGAGAAGCCAACCGGTGTTGACGTTCTTCTTGATGAGCCAGTACATAAGGCCGGTGAGGCCGAGGGAGATCATCTGGGGCATCATGCCATCCAGGATGTCCTGGATCACGACGGTGCCGTCAGCGAACTGCAGCGGGGTGGTGGCGCCGATCAGCGTGGCGATCATGCCGCCCACGGACATAAGGCCCACGATGCCGCAGACATACATGAGCTTCTCCATGAGGTCGCCGCCCTGAAGCTTGCTCAGGTACTCGTGGCCACCCTGATAGCCCATCTTGGCTGCGAACCAAGTGATCAGCACGGAGGGCACGATGGAGATGAGCATGGCCAGGATCGGGCCCATGATGGAGCCCTGCTGAGCCAGCTGAACGCCCAGACCAAAGGCGATAACGCGGATGGTGCCCTGGAAGAAGGAGTCACCAATACCGGAAAGCGGGCCCATGAGGGAGGTCTTGACCGCGTTGATCGAATCGGGGTCGAAGTTCTCGGGATCCTTGGCGTACTCCTCCTCCATGGAGGCGGCGAGGCCCAGGATGAAAGCGCTCGTCTGCGGGGTGCAGTTGTAGAACGCCATGTGACGGTGGTAAGCCTCTTTCTTAGCAGCGAGCTGCTTGGGGTCGGACTCGTCCGGATAGAGGCGATCGAGCGTGGGAACCATGCCGTAGAGGAAGCCCATGTTCATCTGACGCTCGTAGTTCCAAGAGGCCTGGATGGCCCAGGAGCGCCAGAAGAACTGGCTGACCTTCTTGTTCAGGGACACGTCCTTGGTTGCGGTTGCCATAGTGTGTTCCTCCTTAGTCTTCGTCGTCTTCGAGCGGATCGTAGTCGGAATCGACACCGGCGGCTGCATGGGAACCGTTGAACTTGAAGCCCATGAAGACGACAGCCAGGCACACACCGATCAGAGCGACCGCGATGACGGACAGGTTGAGGTAAGCGGCGAGCAGGAAACCGATGAACAGGAACGGAGTCATACCCTTCTTGATCATCATGGTGAGCAGCAGGGCCAAGCCGTAGGCGGTCATGATCTTGGTCGAAACGTTAAGACCAGTGGACAGCCACTCGGGAACCATGTTGACGATGGCCTGAACCAGGTCGGTGCCAACAAAGACGGCGAGGAAGATCGGCAGGAAGTACATGACGGCGTACAGACCGGAGCCGGCGCAGATGTGCATACGGTAGGCGGTCTTGAACTTTCCGTTATCGATCGCGCTATCTGCCACATGGGTGAGGGCGGCGATGATGGAACGGAACACGATGCCGAGGAGCTGACCCAGGACGGCGACCGGGATGGCGATCGTCATGGCGGTCTCGGCGGAAGCATCGGTCAGGCACGCGAAGGCAGCGGCCACGATGCCGCCCAGGACCATATCGGGCGGAACGGCGGCACCGACCTGCACCAGGCCCATGGACACGAGCTCGACGGCGGCACCGACGGCAAGGCCGGTGGGCACATCGCCCAGCAGCAGACCGACGAGCGTAGCGCCAACGAGGGGCTGCTCGAAGTTAAGACGACCGAGCAGGCGGGAGTCCCACATGCAGAACACGCCGACGAGGCCGACGAGCACCGCACTGATGAACGTATTCATACCCTTCTCCTTTCAGTCAGGCAAAAGCCTGGTTGATTACAGCTTGGCGTCGATGTCGACGCTCTGATACGTAGGGGTCTGCTGAACATAGAGCTTGATGCCCATGTCGAGCAGCTGGTTGACGTCGGCCTTCTGGGTGGCGTCGAGGAAGACGGAGCTGTCCTTGCCGCCAACCTGATCGGCACCGTCGTGGTTGGCGGTGGCGCCCAGGTTGATGGCGTCGAGCTTGTAGCCCTGGCAGAACTGCAGCATCTCGGCAGTGTTGCCAAAGACGAACATGACGCGCTCGCCGAGGGTGTTGAGCTTGTCCATCTTGGCGAGGGCACGCTCGACGGTGAAGACGTTCAGGCGCACGCCCTGGGGCTTGGCCAGCTTAAGAGCACCCTTCTTGATGTCATCGTTGGCGGCAGCGTTGTCGACGACGATGATGCGCTCGGCCTGAACCTTGGTGGTCCAGGTAAAAACGACCTGGCCGTGCAGCAGACGGTAATCAAGACGTGCGAGGACGATCTTGGCGGGACCGGAGCTGTGACGGGACGCCTTGGCCTTCTTGGCGGGAGCCGCGGCGGCCTCGACCGGTGCGTTGGGGTTGGTCAGACCGGTGCGGGCCTCATTGATGAGGGCCGCGAGCTCGGCGCCCTTGACGGGGACGGGGCTCATAGCGAGCGTAAGTGCCAGCGGGATGTTGAAACCGCTGACAACCGTGAACTTCGTGCCGTTCTTGGAAAGCTCGACCATGTTGTTGTTGACCGAGCTGCCGAGCATATCGGTCAGCACATAGACGGTGTCGTCCGCGTTAAACGTGGCGATCATGGCGTCCACCTTGTCGGTGATGGGCTCCTTGTCGTCACGAGCAAGCGACACGACGTGGACGTTCGACACGTCGCCGAGAACCATCTCGAGCGTGTCTTTGGCGCCTGCAGCCAGGCCGCCATGAGATGCGAGAATGATCTGATTCATCTTGCCTCCTCCTTTTCGTTATGGTCATTATAACGTCTTATACGTTGCGGATATTGCTAATTAGTATAAAGACCGCTCGCGGGTGAAAATCGACCGTTGACGGGTTTAACGTACTTGAAACGTTGGGGCTGGGTTGGCCGGCGCTGACTGGATAACCCCAGGTCGGACACCGCGCGCAATCCCCTATCGCACGAAGTACCAGGGGCTTTCCTGTACGGTGGGCTCCAGCGCGATGCCGGTGCGTTCCTTAAACAGATCCATGTCCTGAGATTTTTCAGTCCACCACGCATTGGGCTTAAAGGTCATGCTCTCGACAATACGTTTGACAATGACGCTGTTGCGCAGCTTGGAGAAATCGGTGTTCATGATCAGGATGGACGCGAGCACCAGCACGATGCCCAGGACCTTGATCGCGCCGGCGGGCTCGGCATAGACACCAATGCCCACCAGTACGGTGACGACCGTCTCGAAAGACATTACGACGGGAACTTTCGATGTCTCGAGCCCCATGGACAGACCCTGCATATATAAGATGTAAGCCACGGCTGTGGGGATGAGTCCAAAGCCAAGGAACAGCAGCAGCAGCTGTGGCGACATTGCCGCGGCGACATCCGGCCACGGAGCCGCGATAGCCGCCATAACCGCACCGCCAAAAACAAAGCCCCAAAACGTGACAGCCAGCGGGTGGACCGTCTTGGTTGCTATCCGGCTAAACACCGCGAGCGACGCACCACAAAGGCCTGCAATCACGCCCGACGTGACGCCCCAAACCGAAAAATGAAAACCGGAAAGGTCGCCATTGGTCACCGCAAGCACGCAGCCAACGATGTTAAAGACAATGGCAACGAGCTTGTTGGGGGTCACGTCCTCGCGATAAAGCACGCGGCCGAGCATGACGCCAAACACCGGCGAGGTGTAGAGCAGCACCGAGGCCGTAGACATACCCACCTCGCGCATGCACTCGTAATAGCAGGTGTTGGCGGCGGCTAAACCGACGATACCGACCAGCGCGCAGGGGACGAGCTCTTTGGGGCTTGCCTTGAATAGCGTCAGGGGACCCTGAGCCACGGTAGACCCCTCACCCGGACGGCAGCCCATAAACATCAGGACCGGCGCCAAGATAAGCGCTCCGACCAACAAGCGAAAGGCAGCCATGCTCTGGGACGAAACGCCCATGGCCGAGATGCCGTTTACAAAGATTCCGATGCTGCCCCACATAAGCGCGGCGATCAGCACCAGCACATAGCCCAGATTGCTCTTCTTCAACGCAGCCTCCTCGGTATTGTTTCCAATATGTTTCGTACTACGTTATAGTCGTTATATACATTTTTCAAGACACAAATCGGCGAGCGGATAAGTGATCCGTTTTCCTCCGCCCCCAGCGGATTACTGGGCGGTTGCGGTGAAATAGTTCCTAAATAGAGGCTTCAAGCCCCCAAGCAGGAACTATTCCACCGCAACTTATGAGGACATCGAGCTGTTAGGCCGCTCTATCCCCTAGTAGTCCAGCTTCCACATGTAGCGGCGCGTCATGTAGTCCTTGTGCGTGACGGCAGAGAGCGCGCGCATGTACACATTGTTGAGGATCGGGGCGAAGATCAGGTGGTTGAAGTACTCGCTCACGCTGTCCTTGATGTCGTTGAGGCCGAGCTCCTTGGCGTCGAGCTGATAGACGCGCTCGCCACCGTACTGGTTGACGAAGCGGATGCCGCGCTCGTCGTTGCAGCGGCTGCGGCCGACGCTGATGAGCTGGAACAGCGAGGTGCGCTTGTCCAGGATCTCGAAGGGGCCGTGGAAGAAGTCGCAGGTGTTGATGGTGCAGGAGTCGATCTGCAGCATCTCCTGCACGTTGCAGATGCTAAAGACGTAGGCAGCACCAAAGAGCGGGCCCTGGGCCATGACGTTAATGCAGGGCTTGTCGGCGTTCTGCTCGGCCCACTTGGCGGCAAGCGGACGGGTGTACTCGACGGCCTTGCGATAGATGGGGTCAACCAGGTCGAAGGCGGCCATAGCGGTCTCGTACTCGGCATAGCCCTCGGTCTGCTGCGTGAGCTCCATGGCGATCATGGTCACGACGGCGGAGTTGGTGCGGCCCATGCAGGACTCGTCGACGGCCAGGCTGTCATACTGGATCTTGTAGTCGCAGACCTCGGTGAGGCCGGACTCGTCGACATAGATGGCGATGGTGCTGGCGCCGTGGTCCTTGGCGACCTGGGCGGCGACGATGGTCTCCTTGGTGCCGCGCATGGACACGACGACGGCCAGGGTGTTCTCGTTAACGTAAGCAGGAGTTGCGTGCACGAACTCGTTGCTGGTGTAGCTAGAGCTCACGACCTGCGTGGCCTCGTGCTCCATAAAGTACTGGGCAGGATAGTTGCCGCCGTTGGATCCGCCGGCGCCAATCCACACGACGCGCTTGATGCCGCCCTTGTCTGCCTTGTCAGCCAAAACCTGGGAGACGACATCCTTAACCTGTTCCTGAGTAGTCATCGTGCATCAGCCTTTCTTCTCGTTTGATGCTCTCGATGGCATACAAGTTACATACATGTTTTGGTTATGTCGACTAGTTGTATGCTATATTTGTCTTAGAAATTTTGCTGATGAGGTTTTTGATAACTAGCTACCAGCGGTTTTGTTGTTGTATTGGATACATCCTTGATTCGATAAGCATACAAGTTAGATACAGGTTAATCGAATGAGCACTTCGTCAAAAAAGAACTTGGCCCAATACGAGCGCTTGGCGGGCATGCTGCGTGACCGCATCGCCGCCGGCGTCTACGCGCGTGAAGACAAGCTGCCGTCCGAGATGGAACTCATGGACGAATCGGGGCTGTCGCGCAGCACCGTGCGCCATGCCCTTAAGGTGCTCGTTGATGAGGGTCTGGTTCGAACCGAGCGCGGGCGCGGCGCCTTTGTGGCCGACACGCCCGCGCTCCACGAGAACAACCTGGTGTTTTCGAGCTATACCAAGCAGGTCGAAGGCCAGGGCATGAAGCCCACCACGCGCACCGTGGACTCGGGCTTTGCCAAGGCGGCCGGCAGCATAGCTAAATTCTTTGACGCCGCCGTGGGCAGCAAGCTCGTCAAACTTGTCCGCCTGCGCTACCTGGACGATGCGCCGCTGTGCCTGGAGACCACCTATCTACCACCGAGCTTTGAGGCACTCATCGATCGCGATATCAACGGTTCGCTCTACGCCACGCTGCGACAGGAGTTCCATCGCGCACCGGCACAGGGGCATAAGACCTTTGAAGTGTGCTATGCCTCGCAAAACGAGGCGTTTTTGCTCAACGTCGAGCGTGGGCAGGCGCTGATCCTGATCACCGACTACGTCTACGACACCGACGGCCGCCCGCTCCACGTCTCCAAGCGCATCCAACGCACCGACCGCGCCAAATACACCGAGCCCATCGGCTAACCTGCCAAAATAAACCTGTCCCTAAATGGTAGGTTTGGGGAGGTCGGGGAACCAGGTTGGTTTGGGTTGGTTGGGTGTGCGCTCGGCCAGGACCAGCTCCATCCAGCACATGTCGTACCAACGGCCGAACTTTTGGGCGCAGCGGTCAAAGGCACCCACCAGGCGATATCCCATATGGGCATGGAAATCCTGGCTGTTGTGCGTCAGGTACTCGTCGTCCTTGTCGTGCGGCACGGCGATGAGGGCGCACATGTTGGTGATGCCCATCGCGACCAGGCATTGCTTGAGCGCGTCGTGCAGCTTGCGACCCAGCCCGCCG
>CAVEDI010000114.1:0-4008 GCA_963614405.1 Oscillospiraceae bacterium
AACCGTTTTGACCGGCGTTCGCTCGATACCGATTGGCAGGTGATGGAGGCTATTCGCTCCGTACACGCCGATCCGCAGGAGGTGGGCATCGGTCTCATTGAGCGTTATCCCTGGAGCAGCTTTGCGGAACATCTACGCTCTTACGACTGTGATGCGGCCGATGCCGCGAGGGGATTTTCTGATCCTTCTTGCGTGCTTGAACTTTTTGGTTCTGCCGAGGGCTTTATTGCCTATTCGCTTTCGACGCCCGACGGCAGCGAGCCGGCGCTGTGCGATATGAAAGAGACAGAGTGGGAACACCACGCCTTTGCCGACAAGTTGGCGAAGAGCCTCGGGGTTCCGCTCAACGAACTCAAGACCGTTGCGCCCTCGCGGCGAGACAGAATCATTTTCGCTCTGCACGATGACGGCTACACGGTGCGCGAGGTCGAACGGTATACGGGAATCAGCAAGAGTACCGTATCTCGTATCGTGCGCGCTTATGCGCGGGTGAAGGCACAGGCTGAGCTCTCGGAATAGAAAATGGCCGAACCACTCTTGTCAAGCGATTCGGCCAACAAAAATCTTAAGATTTGGGACAAGTTCTACTGATTATTTTGTCCCGTGAGCATGCCGTCGAGGGTGCGCCAGGCGAGCTCGGCGCATTTGACGCGGGCGGGCATGTGCGAGATGTCCTGGAGCTGGGCGGCTTCGTCCAGGTCTTCTAAGTCCTCCTCGGAGAGCTGCTCGCCGCGGATCATGGCGAGGAAGAGCTCTGCCAAGCGGTGAGCTTCCTCGACGGTCTCGCCGGTGATGAGGTCGGCCATGATGTCGGCACTGGCCTGACTGATGGCGCAGCCGTGGCCGGTAAAGGAGGCCTCCTCGATCACGCCGTTCTCGACGCGCAGCTGCAACGTGAGCTCGTCGCCGCAGCTGGGGTTGATGCCGTCGTGCTCGTGCGTGGGAGCATCCATCTCGTACTTATAGTCGGGGTGCGAGTTGTGCTCCATAAATGTGGTGGAGGTGTACAGATTACCCATTGAACGTGCTCCAAACGTGATGCAGGCCGGCGATGAACTTGTCGATGTCGGCCTTGTCGTTGTAGAAGGCCACGCTGGCGCGGCAGCAGGCGAGGTTCTCGACGCCCAGCCAGGTGAGCAGCGGCTGTGCACAGTGGTGACCGGCGCGAATGCAGACGCCGTCCATGTCCATGATGCTCGCGACGTCGTGCGGGTGGATGCCCCTGACGTTAAAGCTCACAACGCCGTGGTGGTTGTCCCAATAGATGGAGCCGATGATCTGGACAAAGTCGAGCTGCATGAGTTCGCCCATCAGGTAGTGGACGAGTGCCTGCTCGCGTGCCTGGATGTTTTCGTAGCCAACCGTGTTGACGAGGTAGTCGAGTGCCGCACCCGTGGCGAAGATGCCGGCGGCGTCCTGCGTGCCGGCCTCGAACTTCTCGGGGACGGGCGCCCAGACGGCGTCCTGCTCGGTGACCGAATCGATCATCTCGCCGCCGGTGAGCATGGGCGGCATGGCGTTGAGCAGGTCCATCTTGCCCCACAGCACGCCGATGCCCATGGGG
Organism: Oscillospiraceae bacterium; assembly: GCA_963614405.1. Taxonomy (GTDB): domain Bacteria; phylum Actinomycetota; class Coriobacteriia; order Coriobacteriales; family Coriobacteriaceae; genus Collinsella. Next base: position 1,565 of record CAVEDI010000114.1, read on the forward strand.
CCCATGGCCTTGTGCGCGCTAAAGGCAAAGAAGTCGGCGCCCAGGTCGGCCACGTTGACCGGCATGTGCGGCAGCGACTGCGCACCGTCGACGACCAGGTAGCCGCCGTACTTGTGCACGAGTTTGCCGAGGTTCTTGACCGGGTTCTCGACGCCCAGCACGTTGGAGACCTGGCCCACGGCCAGGATCTTGGTCTTGGGACCAACCTTGGCAAGAACTTCCTCGGTGGTGAGCTGGCCGGTCTTGGTGGGGTAGAGGTAGACGAGCTTGGCGCCGGTCTCGCGGCAGACCTGCTGCCACGGAATCAGGTTGGAGTGGTGCTCCATGATGGTAATGACGACCTCGTCACCGGGCTCGAGCACCGTTGGCGCAAAGCTCTTGGCGACCAGGTTGAGCGACTCGCTCGTGTTGCGGGTGAAGACGACCTCGTTGGCCTGTGAGGCGCCGATGAGGTCGGCGATCTGCTGGCGGACCTTCGCGATGGCCTCGGTGGCCTCGACGGACAGCGAGTACAGGCCGCGCAGGGGGTTGGCGTTCATACGCTGGTAGAAGTCGCGCTCGGCGTCGAGCACGCAGGCAGGGCGCTGCGCGGTGGCGGCACTATCGAGGAAGGCGATCTCGGGGTGCTGCTGAAACAGCAGGAACTGCGCCTTGTAGGGGTTGGTCTCGATGTCCACAGTGGGCCAGCCGCGCGAAGCCTCGTCGCTGGCGTCGAGCTCCATGGGCTCGGGGGCAGTACAGGTGTCGCATTTAACGTGCTCGGTGTCGATCATGCGAGCTCCTCTTCAAAGTTGTCGATCAGGTTGTTGCCCAAGCGGACGACGGCTGCGCGGGTGCGCTCGTCGGTGGCGGAAAGCGCGGCGTCCTCCAGCTTGGCGCGGATGAACAGGTCCTCGGCGGCGTTTTGGTCAAGGCCGCGGCAGGCGAGGTAGAACAGCTGCTCGTCGCGGACGTGACCGATGGTGGCGCCGTGGTTGCCGGCGACGTCGTCCTCGTCGCACAGTATGACGGGAACGGTCTTGTTGTCGACGCCCTTGTTGGCCAAAAGCACCGTCTCGCGCTCGGTGCCGGTTGCACCCTTGCAGCCGTGCACGAGGTCGATGGTGCCGCGGTAGACCTTCTTGGACGTGCCGGTCAGTACGCCGTTGGCGTCGATCTCGCACTCGGTCTTGCGACCGCGGTGGCGCAGCTCGTAGTTAAAGTCGCGCACCTGCTCGCGGGCGCCCAGGTAGTCAGTATCGATGGTGACCTTGGCGGTATCGCCCAGCAGGTCGCCGGCAAGGCCGGTGGCGCTGGCGCCGGCACCCAGGACGGTGTGCTGTACGTTGACACGGGCGCCCTCGTCCAGGAACAGGCCGGTGTCGTCGAGCGCGATCCAGCTATCGTCGAGCGTCTGCGTGCAGGTCACGTTGACGGTGGCGTACTCGTGGGCGCACACGCGTAGCACGGAGCCCACGACGCCTTGGCCGGCAACGGGGGAGTCTAGGGCAATATGCAGATCGAGCGTCGACTGGGGACGGACGACGACGTCAATGGCGGCAATCGCAGCCGCTGCGTCGACGCCACTCACGCGCACGGTAACCGTGGCGTGCTGGTATGCGGGCACATCGATGACGATGCGCTTGGTGGCGTGGTCGGCCAAGTAGGTGTAGGCAGCCTCGCCCATGCCAGTCTCGAAGGCCTCAGCGGGGGAGAGCTCCTCCTCTAGCTTAATGGCACCGGCCTGGTAGACGGAGGTGGCGGGCACGTCGAGCTCGGTCTCGGGCGTGATGCGGGCGCGGTCGGCGGCATCACCCGGGGCGGAGGCGCGGCGCTCGGGGAAGTGCTCGGCCATGGCGTCCATGGCGGCGTCAAAGGCGTCGGCAGAACCGCGGAACTGCTCGTCCAGCCCCTCGACCTCAATGGTTTCGGCGGGAGCGGCGGCAAGTTCGTCCGAAAGCTCAAGCTTGGTCTGGTTCATCTTGAGCCAACCCCAAGTGGCGGCCGGCATCGCATTAACCTGCTCGAGCGTGGTAGCAGCGGTGTTGGTGGTCTGTTTCATTATCCGATCGCTCCTTCCATCTCGAGCTTGATCAGGTTGTTCATCTCGACGGCGTACTCCAGCGGCAGCTCCTTGGAGACCGGGTTCGCAAAGCCGTTGACGATCATGGTGCGGGCCTCTTCCTCCGAGATACCGCGGCTCATGAGGTAGAACACTTTGTCGTCGCCGATGCGGCCGATGGTGGCCTCGTGGCCGATGTCGACGTTCTTGGCGCGGATGTCCATGGCCGGAATAGTGTCGGAGCGGCTTTGGTCGTCGAGCATCAGCGACTGGCAGCTCACGGTTGCCTTGGAGCCCTCGGCCTTGGGTGTCGCCACAATAGAGCTGCGGAAGGTCTGAATGCCGCCACTCTTGGAGATGCCCTTGGTCTCGACGGTTGCCGAAGTATCGGGCGCGTTGAGCA
>CAVEDI010000115.1:0-6078 GCA_963614405.1 Oscillospiraceae bacterium
GAGCGGCTACCGTTACGGCCGCGACTTGGCCAACGAGTTTATGGATACGCTCGAGGGCGCGCCCAAGGGCGATATCCGCGGTGCCATGGCGCTGCTCATCGATAAGCAGGACGATCCGCGCCGCGTCGAGGTGTACTCGGCGCTGCAGGATCTGGTGCTGGCCGGAGGTCGCTAGATGGAGCTCACGGACCGCTCTGGTTACTTTGCGGGCCCCGGCATGCTCGGCGGCTCTTTTGGCGATGCCTCGCGCGCAATCGACGAGGCCGCCGAGGGCGTCGCCGACCCCTGCCTGGGCCACGCGCCCGACCAGGTGGTCTTCTACGAGCTCACGCGTAAGTTTGTGGAGACCGAGGAAGACGTTCCCCAGGAGGCCTGCGACGTGCTGTACTACACGCTCGCCGTGGGCCACCACACCGGCGTGCTCGATTGCTTTGAGCCGCGCCTGTCGGTGCCGGTGGATGTGTTCTATTCGCTCGTCGACGCGCTGCCGGAGGGGGAGGCCAAGACCAAGTTCGAGGCCATCCGCTCCTTTGGCGAGTGCCAGCTCGACAAGGCGGCGGTGCCGTCGCTGCTCGAGGCCTGCGATATGCTGCTCGATGAGCGCGGTTTTCGCGGTTCTGCCAAGGCCGGCATCTCGGTGTTCGACGACGACTTTGGCCTGCATGCCCAGCAGGTCGCGTTTCTGATGAAGTTTCGCGATCTGGTTGAGCGCGTGCGCGATGTGTCGGGCGTGTATCTGACAGGAAGGTTGCAGTAATGGGTCGCGTTGTGGATGGTCGCGTGAACGGTGCCCCGTTTGCGGGTATCGTGCTCACGGCGGGAAGCGTGCTGCGTGCCGACGATGCCGCCGGCCCCGTGCTCTCCAAAAAGATGGAGGACGCGCCGCTTGCCGGCTGGTACACCATCGACGGCGGTCAGACGCCCGAGGATGACATCATCGAGGTCAAGCGCGAGCGTCCGCCGCGTTTGGTTTTGGTCGATGCCGCCGACATGGCGCTGCCCGTCGGCGCCATCCGCTTGCTCGATAAGACCGACGTCGCGCGCAAATCGATGTTCACCACGCATTCGCTTCCTTTGTCGATTCTGATCGAAGAGATTGAGCAATCGTGTGATGATATCGTCTTCGTCGGGATTCAGCCGGGCGACACGGAGTTCTACAACCCCATGTCCCCGGAAGTCTTTGAGGCCGTCGACGCCGTGTACGACGCCGTGGCCGCCAACGACTTTTCCCACTTTGTCCGCTTGGGGCAAGAGCAATAGGAGCGCTTGTTCCTGCTGATTAGGAAAGAAGTGATTGACATGGCAGATTCCAAGGTGGAGTATCCCTCTCCCGATTGCCTGGCGCCCGCCGCGATCGAGGCCAAGACCGAGGCCGCCGGCGTGACCAAGGCTAACCTGCCGGTCGCTAAGGCCTTTCTGTTGGCAATGTTCGCCGGCGCGTTTATCGCCTTCGGCGGCCTGTTCTTTACCGTGTTCTTGAGCGACAGCACGCTGGGCTGGGGCGCTCAGCGCGTCGTGGGCGGTCTGTGCTTTTGCCTGGGCCTGGTGCTCGTGCTGGTGTGCGGCGCCGAGCTGTTTACCGGCAATTCGCTTATGGTCTGCGCACTCAAGAGCAAAAAGATCACCCTGGTTCAGATGCTTAAGGCCTGGGTCGTCGTGTGGGTCGGCAATTTTGTCGGTGCCCTGTTCATCGTCTTTTTGGTGTACATGGCCGGCATCTATAAGCTCAACGGCGAGGCGGTCGCCAATTCCATGGTGAGCGTCGCCGCCGGCAAGGTGACGATCGACTGGGTGACGATCTTCTTCCGCGGCATCCTGTGCAACATCTTTGTGTGCCTTGCCGTGTGGATCGGTACCGCCGGCAAGACCGTAGTCGATAAGGTTGTGGGCATTTTGCTGCCGATCGCTGCCTTTGTGGCCTGCGGTTTTGAGCACTGCGTCGCCAACATGTACTTTTTGCCTATGGGCGCCGTGATGCACGCGTGCGGCTATGGTGCCGACGTCGCCGGCGCTGATGCGCTCAACGCTGCGGGCATTGCGTTTAACCTGTCCGCCGCCACGCTGGGCAACATCGTGGGCGGCGCGGTTCTGATCGCGCTCGGCTATTGGTTTGTCTACGCCAAGAAGTCCGAGGCGTAAAGTACCGCCTGTTTGACGTTGGCCTCCCGCGGGGCGTTGCCGTGCGGGAGGCTTTTTGGGTCTGGGGCTCGTTGCCGGGCTTTTGGCCTGTTGTGTTTGGCTGATGAAAGGGGTAATCGAGATGGCATCTGCTGTGAAGCGTGACGGTCGCGCCGTGGTGACCACATGCGGGGGATGCTATGCCGATTGCGCCTTTGCGGCACGCGTTGAGGACGGACGTGTGGTGGCCGAGTTGCCGGAGCCGGGGCACCCGTGCGCGGCGCGAGCCCTGTGCGCCCGCGGACGGCATCGCCTGGCAATGCCGTTTGACGAGCGCGACCGCATTGTGCACCCCATGCGACGCCGCCGGGATGGCTCGGGGTTCGATGCGATTACCTGGGACGAGGCGTTTGCTCAGATTGCCGAGCGTCTTTTGGGGATTGTTGACGAGTGCGGGCCTCGTGCGCTGGGCATGACGCTCGGCGTTCCCTCGTTCGACCGCTACTGGGCCTATCGCTTTATGCATGCGCTGGGTTCGCCCAACGTGTACGGTGCCGATGGCGCCTGCGAGGTAAGTCGTCTCACCGGATGGGAGCACAGCCTGGGCTACAGCCCCGCCTCCGACCTTGCGCATACCGACTGCATCATGTACCTGGGTCGTTCCATCGTCGATTCATCGACGATGGGGGCCGTCGATGCGCTCAACGATGCGCGCCGGCGCGGGGCGAAGATCATCGTGGTTGACCCCCGGCGCAGCGGTTCGGCCGCGCTTGCCGACCGCTGGCTCCGCGTGCGTCCCGGATGCGATCTGGCGTTGCTGCTGGGTATCGCACATGTGCTGGTAGCCGAGGGCCTGTACGACCACGAGTTCGTGGACCGCTATACCACGGGTTTTGACGAGCTGGCGCAGGCGGCTGCTGCTTGGACGCCCGAGTGGGCCGAGTCGATGTGCGACGTGCCGGCCGCAGAGATCGCCGCCACGGCGCGCGATCTAGCTGCCGCCGCGCCTGCCGCTGTGGTGGATGCGGGCTTTCATGGCGGCATCGGTATCGCGTATGCCAATAGCACCCAGACCGCGCGCGCTATCTGCTTGGTCGATGTGCTGCTGGGCTGCATCGGTCATGCGGGCGGCGCGCTCAATCCACCCACGCCGCTTGTGTTGGGCGACCTCGATCCCGCGCGCTTTGCGACGCCGCTGGTGCCTCGCGGGCCCAAGCTGGGGTCCGAGCGCTATCCACTGGTCGATCCGGTGCGCGGCCTGTGCACGACCATCGGCCAGTCGATTCTTGCCGGCGATTTGCGCGGGCTCATCGTCTATGCTAGTAACCCCGGTGCGGGCTATGGCAATGCACAGGCTTGGCTGGGTATTTTGCAGCAGCTCGACTTGCTTGTGACGATTGATATTCGTTGGTCCGAGACGGCGCGTGCTTCTGACTTCGTGCTGCCCGACGTGACGTATCTGGAGGCCGACCGCGGTGTGGGCACAGTCGTGGGCGCCAACGATTCGCGCGTGTTCTACCGCAACGCCGTGCTGCCCGTGCAGCATGACGGCACACGTCCCGGTCGGGAGATTTTTGCCGGTCTGGCGCAGGCGTGTGGCGTGGGCGAGTATTTCCAGTTTACGTCTGACGATCTGACGGCTGCCCAGGTGGCGCCTTTTGGGATCGATCTGGACGAGCTCAAGGAGCGCGGCTGGGCCGATACGGGCGTGGCGCTGCCGTCGCGCACGGGTGAGCCGGTGATTCCGCTTGCCGGCGGCAAAATTGCGCTGGCAAGCGACGTATGGGAACGAGTCGGCATGGGTCGTGTGCCCAACTGGATTGCGCCCATGGTGGAGCCCGGCCCGGGGATGTTTCGCCTCATTAGTGGCAACCGTCCCTTTGAGTCGCACACCTCGCGCAGGCTTGCGGCTCAAGGTGCCGCCGAGGCTGGATCGGACCTGGATGCCGTGCAGATGAATGCCGATGCTGCTGCGCACATGGGCATCGCCGACGGCGAGATTGTCGAGCTCGTGAGCGATATGGGCCGCGACCGCGTGCGCGTGGAGACGACGCCGTATCTGCATCCGGCGTGTATCTTTACGTCGGCCGCCCCCGGCGGACGTTCGTTTGGCGCCGATGCCGGCGGCGCTCAAGCCTTGGGCGTCGGCCCGCTCGACCATACACCGTTGCGTTGGGACCCGTTGACGGGCGCTGCGCTCACTCAGGAAAACGCCGTTCGCGTGGAAAAGATCGCGGCGCGCGAGGATAATAGCGATTGATTGACTCAGCCGATTGAATTGGCTGATAGTTTGACGTTCGAACGATTGATTCACCTTTGGTTTTGAAAGGCCGCACATGAGCGATAGCCAGAACATGTCCGATGAGGTACGCGCCCGCCTTCGCGCTATTCCTTCCGTCAACGAGCTGCTTGCCGAGTGGCCGGTGGTGAAGGCGGCGGGGGAGACCTGCGACGCGGTGGTCCATGCTGCCGTGACGGCCGAGCTCGACGAGGAGCGCGCTGCGATTCGTGCCGGTGCCGCCCCGCGTTCCAAGCGCGACCTAGCCTCGGCCATCGAGTGGCGTGCGCATCGCTCTGCGCTGCCGAGCCTGCGCCCAGCAGTTAATGCCACGGGTGTGGTCATCCATACCAACTTGGGCCGCGCCCCGCTCGCGGAGTCGGTCGCCAAGGCCGTGGCCGAGGTTGCGCGCGGGTACAGCACGCTCGAGTACAGTGTGGACACTTGTTCGCGCGGGTCGCGCAAGGAGCACGCCGCGCAGCTGATCCGCTCGCTCACCGGTGCCGAGGACGCGCTCGTGGTCAACAACAACGCCGCCGCGGTACTGCTGGTGCTGGCGACCCATGCCGCAGGCAAGGAGGTTATCGTCAGCCGCGGCGAGCTTGTCGAGATCGGCGGCAGCTTCCGCATCCCCGATGTCATGGAGGCCTCGGGTGCCGAACTCGTCGAGGTCGGCGCCACCAACCGCACGCATTTGGACGACTATGAGCGCGCCATCACGCCCGATACGGCGATGATCCTCAAGGTCCATCCTTCCAACTATCGCATCGAGGGCTTTCACGAGGAGGTGGGCTCTCGGGAGCTTGCCGCTCTGGCCCACAAGCATGGCCTGCTGTTCTACGAGGACCAGGGGTCGGGCGCGCTGTTGCCCGACGACATCTTGGTGCGCGGCGGCGAAGAAACCACGCCGGCTTCGGTTTTGGCAGGGCTCGATCTGGTGTCGTGCTCGGGCGATAAACTGCTCGGTGCCGCACAAGCGGGCATTATCATGGGCCGTCGCAATCTGGTCCAGGCCTGTGGGTCACATCCGCTTATGCGCGCCCTGCGCCCGGGCAAGCTCGCGCTGACGGCGCTCGAGGCCACGCTGCGTATCTACATGGACGGCGCCGATGTTGCCCATCGCGATATTCCGGTGCTCAGCATGCTTACGCTGCCGCAGGCCCATTTGGAGCGACGTGCCCGCAAGCTGCGCGATCGTATGGTCGCCGGGCTCGATAAGGCTGGCTGCCCGTGTGCCGTTCAGGTGGAGATCGTCGAGGAATCGTCGACCCCTGGTGGCGGCTCGCTGCCTACCGTGGAGCTGCCCACCATGTGCGTTGCCGTGCGCCTCGTCGATGAGCGTCTTTCCGTTGACGCACTCAAGCGCTCGCTCGTCCAAGATTTCGACACGCCGGTCGTCACGCGCGCCTCGCACGATCGCGTCCTGTTTGACGTGCGCACACTCGTGGGTGACCGCGATATCGAGACGGCGGCATCGACGCTCGTCGCGTGCGTTGAGAAGGCGATTGCTCGATGAGTGAGGTTCAGGCGCTGGTGGAGTGTCCCGTTATCGTTGGCACGGCGGGCCACGTTGACCACGGCAAGTCGACATTGATCGAGGCGCTGACCGGCAAGAATCCCGACCGTCTGGAGGTTGAGCGCCGTCGCGGTATGACCGTGGAGCTGGGCTTTGGCGAGCTGGC
>CAVEDI010000116.1:0-10414 GCA_963614405.1 Oscillospiraceae bacterium
CTTGGCGTTGAGCCACAGGTAGGCCAGCAGCGCACCGATGAACACCACACCGGCGATGGCCGAGCCGTCATCGGGCCTGACCTCGCGCACCGTGTAGGTGAAGGTCTTGGCGCGCACGCGCTTGCCGCCGACCTCGGCGAACCCGGCATCCTTGATGTCGTTAAGCGTGTAGCGGATGGGGCCGAAGTCGAAGGCGACCCTATCGCCCGCCTTGGTGCCGGCGGCCGTCACGCTGACGGTCTTGGAGCCGTCGGCGGAGCCCTCGGGCATGGGAGCGCCGTCCTCGCCCGTGAGCGCGAACTGGAAGCTATCGCCCTCCGCCCAGTCGCGGCCCTCGAGCGTCTTGGTGAAGAGTCCCGCGGTGGAGACGTCTCTGCCCTCGGTGGCCGTTCCGTACGTGTTGGTGAACGCGACGGTCGCGCCGTCCTCGGTCACGGCGCCTTCGGCCTTGGAGCCGTCAGCCCCGTTGACCGTGGTCGTGTAGCCCTCGGCGGCGTCCTCGGTCACGGTGTAGCGCGCGCCCACGGGCAGGCCGGCGATGGTCTTCTCCCCGCCGTCCTTAAGCGTGAAGGTCATCTTGCCGTCCGTGAACGTCACGGCGTGCTCGCCCTTGCCGAAGGTGCCGGAGACGGGCTCGCCGTCCCCGTCGGTCAGCGTGACCGCAAAGCCGAACTCGCGCTGGCTGTCGCCGCCGACGACCGTCTTCTTGACGGTGAGGCTGCCGGTCTTGGCGGTGTTGGTAAAGACCGCCGCCTCGACCGTGCGCTCAGCAGCGTCGCCCGCATCGTCAGTCAGCTGTGCAATCTCGGTCTTGGCAGACAGCTTGCCGGCGCCATTGTCGGTCACCGTGACGGTGGCGCGATAGGTGGCCTTCGAGAACGTAAGCGCCGTCTCGTCACCCGCCTGCTCGGCAATCACATAGGTGTAGGTACCGGGCTTGGCGTACTCGATGGTTCCGAAGTTGCCGACCTGAACGTCCTTCTTCAGTGCAATCGTCGCCACGCCGTCCTTGGCGCCCTTGGGCATGGGCGCCTCGCCCTGGGCAGCCAGCGTCATGGTAAAGACATCCGATGTCGTCCAGTTGCGTCCGGAGATCTTCTTTTGCACCTTAAAGGCGTTTTCCACCTTCGTGGACTCCACGCTGTAGACGTTGGTGAAGCCCACCTGTGTCGCCTGTCCGACGGTACCCTTCTGGGGGTTCGCCTTATCGGCAACCGCAAAGCCGTCCTCGCTCGTCATGAGCTCACCCTTGGAGTCGAGCTCCTGCACCTCGTAGTGCGTACCCGTGGGCAAGGTAACCGTGACGGAGCCGCCGGCCTTAAGCGCGATGGTGTCACCGCTCTTGATCTGTCCGCTTACATAAGTGCCGTTGGTGCCGCCAGGGCGACCGGCGAACGCAAAGGTGCCGGCCAGAGGCGTTGTGCCATCGGCCTGGTAGAGCAGCACCTTAAAGGTAAATGCCTTGTTGGGCGCGGTGATGCCTTCGGCGGCCGTGACCGTCTTGCTCAACGTCAGGCGCCCGTCAGAAACCTGATCGGTAGTGGTGTTGGTCTTGACGGCAGGGTTGTTGCCGACCGTCACCGACGCCTGGTTGGAGATGTCGCCCGAAGCGCCACCGCTCTTGAACGCGTCCTCGGTCACGCGGACCTTAAACTGAACCGTGCCCTCCTTGCCTGCGGGAACGCCCGCCAGCGTCCAGGTGAGATTGCCGTCGTTGTCCTTGGATGCGACATTCGCATGGTCACCCGCGAACTCCACGAACTCGGTTCCCGCGGGAACGGCATCGGTGATCTTCACCGTGGCAGACGCGCCCTCGGTGTTCTTGTAGCCGATGGTGTAGGTGAGCTCATCGCCCAGCTTAATGCCCGAGCCACTCGAATCCTGAGCATCACTCTCGGACTTCTTGGGCACGTAGTTGGTCGTGGTGCCGGTATAGCTCTTGTTGCCAACCCAAACGGTGGCAGTGTTATTGATGACGCCGACCGCACCCTGGGTGCCCTTCACAGCATCCTCGGTAATCTTGACGCGCACGCGCACCGAACCGTGACTGCCCGCAGGCTGCTCACCCAGGTTCCAGGTAAGCAACTGACCGTTCGCAGCGCCTTTATCGGCATACTCGCCCTCAAAGGCCTCGAACACAACGCCCGTGGGCAGCTCGTCGGTCACGGTCACCTTGGCCGGAACCAGGCTACCATCGGCACCGGCCTCGGTATTGACCCAGTTGATGGTGTAGACGTAGGAGTCGCCCACGGAGAGTAACTGCCCGTCGATGTCCACATCGGGCTTCGCGACCGTGCCGATCGTCTTGACCTTATCGCGCGTATTGTGGAAAACGATCTTGCCGTTCTCGGTACCATCGCGATAGGTCACCTTGGACGTCAGCTTGCCGTTGTTGTTGTCGGTCACCTCGAGCAGCACCCGGCACGTCGCGGACGTATCCACGGGGCGCACGCCCGCGGGCAGGCTGGCCAAGCGCTCCTTTGCCACCAGGTTAAAGCTGTAGGTAGTGGTGTGGTCGGCATTGTGTTGCTTGGTGGCAACACCATCGTTGACGGCGCGGGCAAGGTCAATCGTCTGCTCATGAGTTTCGCTGGTAGCATCGCCAAGCTTAAAGTAAACCTTGCCGAAGTCGACCGTTGCGGTACCGTTCTCGCCCGCCTGGGTCGTGCCCTCATCCATCTTTTTGAGCGAGCCATCGGCCTTCTCGGCATACAGGTCAAACGTATACTGGCCAGCCTCGATCTTGTCGCGGGAGTCCATTACCTTCTCGGCGGCAAGGCCCTCAAAGGTTCCTTTCGCGATGTAGCTGTTGGTAAAGGACACCTGGGCCTTGGCGGTACCGCTCTCGGAGCTAAAGGTCTTCGCGGAAAGCTCGACGTTCTTGGCGTCATAGTGCTTGACCGTGGTCACGGTATAGAGCGAACCGTTATCGCGCTTCTTAACCGCAATCCCTACCATCCAATAGGTGGAGTCGTATGTATAGCCGCCCTTGCCGCCGCCATTCTCGACAACCTTGTAAGTAAACGTCTTACCCGCATCTTCCGTCGCAAAGGTCAGGCCACCCAAAATGCCGGTATGGGACGTGCCATCGGCCTGCGGCTCATCGTTTGTCACGGTGAGCTTGTCCTCATCTGCGCGCAACAGCTTGTTGAGCTTATCGGTCGAGGCGGCGTCTTCGCCCGTTACCGTAAAGCTAAACATGCCGGCATGCAGGTCGTGCCCGTTAAGCGTCTTGACGATCTCCAGACCGCCCTGGAGCTCGTAGCTCGTCGAGGTGCGATGCCTATTGGTGAAGATGAAGCCTTCCGAGCCGGTCGCGCCATCGGCGCGGGCCACAAGCTTGCCGCCCTCATCGGTTACGGTAACGGTCACGGTATAGATGTGCTGGTCATACTTCCACTCGCCGAGGCCGCTGTTCGGGGCCAGCTCATTAATAGCAAACGTATACGTGCCCGGTTTGTTAAAGGTGAGCTTCGAGAAATCGACCTGATAGTGCTCCCCGTCCTTGAGGCCCTCCTTCGTTTGCTTTTTCTCGACATAGCCGTTGTCCGCACCCATCGAAGATCCGGTGATGAGCTTGCCATCGATGGCAGTCTTGGTAGCATCGTCAGCCGCGGTCATAGCAAAGGTGAACTTGCCCGGAGCATCGGCACCGGCAACCACCTTCGTCACGGACGGGGTGTAGGTTGCCGCCTCGGTGACCGTATAGGTGTTCTTGAATTTGACCGTCGCGACACCGGTGGACGTTGCACCCGACGGATAGATCCACTGGCCCTCGAGCTCGTCCTTGCCATCGACCTGCTTGCTTACCGACGTCGTGACCCTAAGCGTACCGTCGCCGTTATCCGCTACGACGGCCCTAACCGTATGGACTGTCTTGTCGTACGTATAGCCCGTCGCTTTGTCGTCAATCTCGCTCACCGTATAGGTGAACGTCTTGCCGGCATCATCCTGAGTGAAGGTCAGCCCGCCCGCAGGTACCAAACTCACGGTCTTGGGAGCATCGGCCTCGACATTTGCGGTCTCAAAGACCTTGCCATTCGTGGAAATGCCAACCTTGCTGGCAGATGTCTCGTCAGCAGGCTTGACGATATAACGGAACGTGCTCTTAGGCGAGCCAAAAATGGTCGCGTCCTTGGGATACGCCAACGTCTTCTCGATTTTCAGACCGCCAGCAGTGCCATAGTCGAGACTTGCCGTGTAACGGTTCACAAACGAGACAGTAGGCGTCGTGGCGCCGGCCTCACTTGCATCATACTGCCGCACATAAGTATTCGGTTTTTGCTTGAGCTCGACGATCTTTTCGTCCGTCAGCGCGCTCGCGTCGGCACCGTCGCCCAGCAGCTCCGTCACACCCGCACCCTTGAGCACGGTCGTCACGGTGTAGAGCTTAGCGGGGTCGCCCTTGTGTGCAAGAACCTTGACGAGCACGATAGCGTCACCAGTGTAGCCGGTGTCATAGGTGTAGCTGGCAGCAGCAGGCTGGTTCTCGTGAATGCGATAGGCAAATGTACGGCCAAGGTCCTGTTCCGTGAGGTCGCGGGCAAAGAGCTTCTCTTTCCCGCTTGCGCTCATCACGGCGCTGGACACGCCGGCCCCCGCAGCCGTATTGGACAGGCTAGCCTCGGCGCCGTCGACCGACGTCTGAACGCCGTTGTACCAAAGGCCCGTCACGGCAAAGGTAAACTGGCCTGCGGTAGAGGCGCGACCCTCAAGGGTCTTGCTCACCGTCACGCCACCAAAGGTGCCCGACGCATGGTATGCGTTGGTAAAGGCGGCCTTGTCGGTTACGTTTTTGTCCGCTTCGGAGGCACCGGTGTTGGCGTAGGTCACGCTCGACACGCGCAGCTTGCCCGCGTGGTTGCCCGACTCATCCCGGTCGGTCACCACGACGGTCGCGCGGGCGATGTGCTTGTCCATGGACATGCCCGCCTGGCCATCCTGCGCAGCTTTCTCGGTGATGTTGAAGCTAAAGGTGCCTGCGCGGTTGAACGTCACGGTCGGGGCGGCTTCGGTGCCAAAGGAGAACGATGCCACGCGCCCCGACTCGGGCGTGGTGGCGACAGCTTGGTTGGTGTTAATGACAACGACACCATCCGTTACCGCCTGCTTTGTAGTCTTACCCAGGCTAGTTGCGCCGTCATCGTCCGCAGCGGCGGCAAGGTTAAAGGTATAGCTCTCGTCCTGGTTCCAATCGCGACCGCTCACGGTCTTTTGGCCCTGCAGGATCACGCTCGTGGAATCCACACTATATATATTGGTAAAGGAGGGCGTGATATTCTTGCCCAGCTGCTCTACCGAGTTGTTTTCTGCGGCCTTGTAGTACTCGATCGAGGTCTGGATGCCAGCACCCTTCTTGGCGTTGCGCACCACGGCGTAATAGACCGATCCGTCGTAGTTGTAGGTCATGCCCGCAACGCTACCGAGATTCTCAGTAAACCTGTACACGTAGGCGCGTCCCGCATCCGCGTTGGCGGTATAGGAGATCGCCGGCCATGTCACCGTACCGTCAGCGTTGTTGCCCACGGTCGCGGTGTTGCCCTCGGTACCCTGAGGCATGGGGGCCGCCATGTTCTTATCGACCGTATCGAGGTTGAATACCGCACTGGCATCTGCATAGCCACCCACGCCCTCGAGCTTAAAGTCAAAGGCATTCTGGGCAAGCGGGAACGTCCCGGCGTTGTCGGTCAGGTTCTTTTGGGCATGGATGATGATGCTATGTTCGTGCGCATCGTAACGGTTGGTGAAGGTTGCGATCTTATCGGCAACATCCGTCTTGGTCTCGACACCCGCGTCGTCACGCACTTGCTGATACTCCACGCTCGTAACGACCAATGCACCGGCGCGGTTATCATCCACCTTGACCGTCGCGGTATAGACGGCAGCGGAGTAGCTTATGCCATCCGCCTTGGCATTGGAGCCGGGAATATCCTCCGAGATGGTATAGGCGTAGATACCCGGCTTGGTATAGGTAATATCGCCAAACGTCGCCGTCTGGGTATTCTTGGTGAGCTCGACCGTCGCCGCCGCGCTCTTGGCACCGTCGGGCATGGGGGCGCCGCGCTCAGGCGTAAGCCGCACGGTAAAGGAATCGCCATCGGCCCAATTGCGGCCCTCGAGCACCTTCTTGGCGCTTAGGCCATTCTTTACGGGGCTGACACTGTATTTGTTGATGAACTCGAGCGTGTTGCTCGCGGGAATCTTTCCGTCCACGAGCGCAGCGATTGAACCCGTTATGGTGTTGCCGGTTCCCGACTGCTTCTCGCCGCCGACCATGCGTCTCACGAGGCTAAAGCCAGCCGGAAGCACCGACTCGTCGGCAGAGCCGGTCAAGGCGTTGACGATGCTCGCCAGCACATTGCCACTGGACTCCTCGCCCTTAGTGGTGAGCTCGCTCACGCTGTAGCTGTCGTCCTTCTTAAGGTCGTAAACGCGAATGGTCTCGCCGGCCTTGATGGAATGGGTGTCGCCGTTCTTAAGCGTAAAGGAGCTGCCCACGGCCTTGCCACTTGCATCGAATACGTGCGCCTCGTAACCCTTCTGGGACTCCGGCAGGGTGAACTTAAACGTAAAGGTCAGATCGTTGTTGTTCGCATCCTTGGTGGGCGCAGTAAGACCAGCATCCGCCGTCACGGTCTTAGTCACTTGCAGGCGTGCCACGCGACGATCGGTATACTGCACGGCCGTTGCCGTGGTAAAGAGATGATTGAGCTGAAGCGTGCCCAGATCGGTGCCATTGGTGGGCTCACCGTCTTGATAGAGGGCCATGCGGTTGATGCCCGCATCGGCAAAGATGGTCGCCAGCTGGCCGTTGCGGTCGCCACGGTCCTCGACATAACGCAGAACGGTCTTGGTGCCCTGCGTCGCCTTGTCATAGCGCATGTGCACGTCCGCCAGAGAAGGCGTCACCTGGCCCCATGTCAGGTTTCCCTTGGCATCTACGCCAGTTGCACTCTGCAGCTTGCCCTTGATGTGCGTAAGCGTGTTGTCGATGGAGCCGGGAGAGCCAAACTGCGCCAGGGAAGCAATCAGCGAACCCGGGCCGCTCATGCTGCGCACACCGTCGTCTTCGCCTTCCTTGCCGGCATCCACGTACACGCCCGAATCGTCCACGATTACCTTGGTAATGGTGTTGTTAATCTCATAACCATCCGGACTTTTAGACTCACGCAGGTAGTACGTACCCTTGATAAGGGGTTTGTGGTGTGCCGAATCAAGTGGGAAGCATGCCATGCCCTTAATCTCATACGGATAGATCGCGTCCTTCGTCTGCACGGTGTCATACGGCTCGGCACCCGATTTAATGGCATACGTGCTGGGACTATCGCCGGTAACGTATTTGGCCTCGTACAGCTCAAACGTCGCGCCGTTCACGGGCTTGTCCAGGTCGTCGACCTTCTGCACAAACAGGCGGTTCTGAACGTTGGTGAGGTGGATCACCGTAGAGAACTGCCTGTTTATCGTTCGATATTGGACCATAGAGGTGTTGTCGATGGTTGCCTCCGCCAGAGACGATGCCGTGGTGTGATACACCGCCACGGTATATTCCGCCTTCGACTTGTCCTTCATCATGGCGGCATACTTCTCGATATCGCCGGGCAGCGACCCAACCGTTACCTCATAGTCACCATTGGTGTTGACGCCAAAGACGCTCGTATCTGCCGATTTGGCAGCCTCGACCGCGCCGGCAATGCCATGCGCGGAGCACAGTTGGTAGCCATCGAGCGGATTGCCCGTGACCGCCGTCCACGCGTCTTCTCTTGTGTGGTCCTCGCTCGCACCGGTGAGCTTGAGCACGACGGCGAAGGTCGTACCCGAGCTAATGGCGTTGCCATTGTTATCTTTCGTTTCTTCTGGGAGTGAAATGGTCTCCTTAGCGGCCAGATAGCCGCCATTCAGCCACATGCGGCTGCCCGTCCATTGATCGCCGTCGGCTGTTTTAACCGTTGTCTGCGGTGCAACCACCACGCCACCCGAGCCGGTTGCCGCGGCTGGCTTGTACTGCAAATGCAGCTCGCCTGGAGTTGCGGTGGTTGATGAAGTCAGGCTCGAGCGATATCCCGCGGGCAGTTCTTCTTCTTTGAGTACAAAGTAGTCGCATTGATTTTTATTGTGCTCTTCGTCAAACGAGAGGACGGAGTCGCTCGGCTCGGAGTCGTTCGGCTTTAACTTTCGAAGTATCAGCTGACCCCCGTTTTCCGTCGTGCCCCGAGCGACGAGCTCACCCGTATTCCAGTTGTGATCTGGTCCACCGGACCGGTACAGCCCGAAGGTTGCGTCATTGACTGCCTCGCCGTTTTGGTCGACCTTCGCGACCTCGGACGACGGCAGGGTGGTAAGGTTGAACTTGAGCGACATGTTCGATGCGCCCGCGCCGCGCTCCAGATAGAAGAAGCTCAGCGTGTGCTTGGTGCTGCCGAGGAAGGTGTTGCCGGAGAAGTTGGTGGTATCTGCGCCGGCGGCTTCATACATCGCCCTGATGGTGGTGTCTTGGATTGTCTTTTCTTTATCATTTGCATTGTCAATATGACCAACATGCACGGCACCGGTGGCGAAGTTGATCTTGAGCGTCGCCTTCTCGTGGATGCCACCCAGATCGCCCACGAGTACGCCATCGATGTACACCCAGACGTCGTCATCGCCCGAGAACTCAAAGATCATATCTTTGTGACCGGTGGTCTTGCCGCTCGCAGGCTGGACAAACTCCGTGGTTACGGACATGCCAAAGTGATGGTTGAGATTCGTGCTTCCATCAATGATCTGCTTAGGGGAGAGGCTGTTGCCCTTCTCATCAAAAACCTTGTCAGCCGAGTCAAAGGGGAAGAACTGGCCCAGATTTGCATCTGATACGCCGCCCTTATATACGCCCGCCTTATCGTAGACGTTAAAGGAGTTGGTCGTGGGATTATATACGGCATAGTTACCTTTAGAACCATACGAGTCGTAAACGTAATAGCCATCCTTGAGCTGGAAAAGGCCCTTCACGTTGTTGTAGACGGCCTTGCCATTCTGCTTGCCGTTGGCCTGACTGTCGTTGTTAAAGAGATAGGCCAGCGATTCATCGGTGCAATCGCCTTTCGTGCCGTATGAGGCATAGGTACCAGCCTTGATCTCGGGATAGCCATTCACCAGCGTGTTCTTCACAAATGGAAGACGTCCAAAGCCGTCAATGCCGCTTCTGCCCGTCCACTTGTTAATGCCCGTGCCGCCACCACCATTGAACTTGAGCTGATGATTTTTGTTGATGCCGGTGTCGTTATTGCCATTATTGTTGTTTATGTTGACGGACTTATCATTGGTGCCATCGACGACCCAGTAGTCGAACAGATTGACCGTGGTGCCGGTTGGATTCACCGTCTTCACGATGTGGTTGCTAAAGGGAACCGTCTGGTCGGCCGACGCACTCGTCGCACCAAACAAGAGTGCACACGCCGCCAGCGGGACGGCCAAAACCCTCAGGACACGCTTGGCGGTATTGGTTTTCTTGCCAAAAGGCTTTAGCATTTCTCGAGCTCTCGCACACGCGCGATTCATGAAGGCCCTCCCCAATCCATGAGGACGGCAAGAAACAGCTCATTGTATGTGTGTCGTCGTCCCCATCGATGCAAATATACGCCCCCCCCCGCGCAGAAACGCAAGGCAGGACATCGCTATATGCTTAAAATTGTAGCAATTTGGGTGACCTGAAATTTCGCCTCGGGTTGCCACTCAGGCTCAAAATCGAACCACTCGCGCCATCGACATACCCCAGTAGGACATATCGACCGGCAATCTTTATCCCCCACAACCCACAAAGTAGCTAATTTGGGACGGGGCTATTTTGACTACTTGGGCAATCAGATCGGCATGTAGTCAAAATAACCCCGCCCCAAAAAGACTGGTCTGACGCTGCGCCACGAAAAGGACCTATCTACTACGTTTAGGCCACAGGGGTCAACCATAGCCGACTTTTTCGAAAATCGGCAAGCTTTCTACCTGCGGTTTTGTTTTTGCAAATTCCGGAATGGTCGAGGGTGGCCGGTTTAACGTAGTAGATGGCCACGTTTCGTGGCAGGCGGTCCGACCCAAGGCACAAGGCAGCCAACCTCGAATGGACATTCTCGAAGTTGCGGTGGAATACGGACTGAATTGGCACCTTAAAGGCAATAACACTCCGTATTTCACCGCAACTTATCGAGGGGATGGGTTTTAGAGGCGAGCGAGGTCGTAGGCTTGGGCGGCTGACTCACCGGCGAAGATGAGGTTGGTTGTGGCTTCTTGAGGATTGAGCGCCTGGTCGAGAGGCATGGGCTTGCGGCAGATCGGCAGTACCAAGTCGATACCTTGCTCATATACCGCGTTCAGGTTGTCAGCACGGCCGCCCACGACGGCGACCACCGGCTTGCCATATCGCCTGGCGCGGCGAGCCACACCC
>CAVEDI010000117.1:0-8335 GCA_963614405.1 Oscillospiraceae bacterium
ACCTGGACTACATGAGTGTGATCATGGTCCTCGCCGTCGGTATCGTCGGCAGCCTCATCTGCGTGTATGCCCTGGGCTACATGAAGGACTTCCAGGCCCATGACGAGCACGAGTTCGCGCTGCACGGGCAGACCGCGCCCGACCGTCGCCCGCAGTTCCTGGCGCTTATGTTCCTGTTCCTCTCGGCCATGTTCGTCATCGTGACGAGCGACAACCTTGAGTGGCTGTTCTGCGGCTGGGAAATCACCACCGTGTGCTCGTTCCTTATGATTGGCTACACGCGCACGCCCGAGGCCATCAAGAACGCTTTCACCCAGATCATCCTTAACATGCTGGGCGGTATCGCGTTTTTGGCGGGCCTTATGTTCTTGCACGTTAACGGCATGCCGCTGACCATCTCGGGTATGATCGAGCTTTCCGGCGCCGGTACCGCGCAATCCGCACTGCTGGTGATGCCGGTCATCCTGTTGTCGCTCGCCGCACTCACCAAGGCCGCACAGATGCCGTTCCACACTTGGCTGTTGGGTGCCATGGTTGCCCCCACTCCCACGAGCGCCCTGCTGCACTCGTCAACCATGGTTAAAGCCGGCGTGTTCCTAATGGTCAAGCTGAGCCCGCTCTATGCTATCTATCCCGTAACCGGCTTTATGGTCACGAGTGTGGGCGCCATCACGTTTTTGCTTGCTGCCCTCATGGCCATCTCGCAGAGCAACGCCAAACGCGTGCTCGCGTACTCCACCATTTCCAACTTGGGCCTCATCAGTGCCTGCCTGGGTGTCGGCGCGCCCGAGGCCGTATGGGCGGCCATCTTTCTGATCCTGTTCCACACGGTGGCAAAGTCGCTGCTGTTCCTGTGCGTGGGCACGGCCGAGCATCATATCGGCAGCCGCGATATCGAGGACATGGACGGTATGTTCAGCCGCATGCCGCACCTGACGCGTCTGATGATGCTGGGCATCATGGGCATGTTTGTGGCGCCGTTTGGCATGCTCGTGTCCAAGTGGGGCGCCCTGGTGGCGTTCGCGCAGACCGGCAACGTGCTCATGATCATGGTGCTGGCCTTTGGCTCGGCCGCGACGTTTTACTTCTGGGGCAAGTGGCTTGCCAAGCTTTCGGGCGTCGACCCCACGGCTCAAAACGTTGAGGTCAATGTCCATAAGACCGAATGGATGGCCCTCAACACCATCGCCGCGCTGCTGATTCTGTGCTGCGTGGCGTTCCCGGTTATCTCGAGCGGTCTGGTGTCGCCTTACTTGGCCATGGTGTTTGGCCGCGTGCCGTACGTTATTGGCAAGGACGCCATGTACCTGATGGTGGTTATCGTGGCGTTTATCGCCGTGGTGCTGCTGACTTCATTCCGCGTGAGCAACAAACCGCACGTCAACGTGTACCTTTCGGGCGTGGGGACCGACAAATATCGCCATTTCCGCGGCTCGATGGGACACGAGGTGAAGGCCGAAAAGCGCAATTGGTACTCGGAGGACGCCCTTGGCGAGAAGCGTATTGGCCCCGCGGGTAGCGTCGTGTGCTGCAGCATTATCTTGTTTGCGCTGCTGTGTTGCGCGTGGATTGGGCCCGAGCGACTTGCCATGAGTGCGCCCTCGGTGCTGCGCGGCAAGTATTTTGAAGGTTCGGGCGTCGTGGGCATTTTTATTGGCACCGTGGCATTTGCCTTACTGGCGCCGCTTGTGGGCGGCCTGATCGACGGCGTTGACCGCAAACTTTCGGCCCGCATGCAGGGCCGCGTGGGCCCGCGCCTGCTGCAGCCCTTCTACGACGTTGCCAAGCTGCTGCGCAAGGCCCCCGCCAGCGTAAACACCATGGACGATACCTACATGGCGTGCGCGCTCATCTTTACCGTGGTGGGCGGCGGCATCTTTGTGTCGGGTTCCAACACGCTGTTGTGCGCTTTTATGGTGACCCTCGCTGCGATCTTTGTGGTGTTGGCGTCCGCCTCGACGCAAAGCCCGTTTGCCCAGGTCGGCGCCGACCGTGAGCTGCTGCAGGTCATGAGTTACGAGCCCGCCGTTTTGCTGATGAGCGTGGGCCTGTACCTTGCCACCGACAGCTTCGATTCCATCGCCGTGACGGGGCAGTCGGCCCCCATCATCGTGTACAGCGCGCCCATTTTCCTCGCGCTGCTCGCGGTGCTCACCATCAAGCTGCGCAAGTCGCCGTTTGACCTTTCGTACTCGCATCACGCGCATCAGGAGATCGTCCAGGGCGTCGCCACCGAGATGAGCGGCGGCACGCTGGCCAAGATGACCCTTATGCACTGGTGCGAGACCGTGCTGTTTTTGATGTGGGTGGGCATGTTCTTTGTTTGGGACAACCCCGTGAGCTGGGTTGTAGCCCTGGTCGTGATGGCCGCGACGTATTTTGTCGAGGTCCTGATCGACAACACCTTCGCACGCAGCACCTGGCGCAGCTGCTTTAGGCTCGGATGGGGCGTGGCGCTGGTGTTTGGCCTGCTCAACCTTATGCCCATCCTCGTCGACGTGTTTATTTAGGAGGCGGCATCCATGGATCATAAAATGTCGCGCTCGCCGTGGGTTATTCATTACGACGGTTCGAGCTGCAACGGATGCGATATCGAGGTGCTGGCCTCGCTCACGCCGCTGTTCGATGCGGAGCGCTTTGGCGTGGTCAACACCGGCAACCCCAAGCATGCGGATATCTTTTTGGTGACGGGGTCGGTCAATGCCCAGAACCTGCCCGTCGTGCGCCAGATCTACAACCAGATGCTCGAGCCCAAGTGCGTGGTGGCCTGCGGCATCTGCGCGTGTTCGGGCGGCGTGTTCCGCGATGCCTACAACGTGATCGGCGGCGTGGACCGCGCGATTCCCGTGGACGTGTACGCGCCCGGGTGCGCCATTCGCCCCGAGACCGTGATCGATGCCATCGTGGAGGCGTGCGGCATCCTTGATCAGAAGGAGGCCGTGATGCGCGCCGGCGGTGACCCGCTTACCGTGGGCGGCGCTGCTACCTGGGATGGCGGCGTCGAGTTGGGCGAGGACGGGTTCGTGGCTGCAGCTGGGGCCGGGGCTGATGGTGCCGGTGACGGTGTCGAGGCCAACGTGTCCACCAGGTCCGCCGCGCCCGCCGCTGCAAAGGAGGCCGAGTAATGCAAAAGGCTATCTATACCACCGTCGGGATCGACGAGCTCCTGTCGCATGTCCAGGCGCTCAAGGGCGTCGGCGCGCGCTTTGTGCAAATGCACGCCGAGCGCAACGTCGACGACGGCACGTATCGCCTGGTCTATACGTTTATCAACGTTCGTGTTGCTCAGGAGCAGATTGCGCAGGACGGCAGCTATGCGATCGAGAACCTGGTGGTTGAGGGAATTAATCAGTACCAGGAGATTCCGTCCATCAGCTCGTACTATCCGGCGGTATTCCCGTTTGAAAACGAGGCGCACGACCTATTCGGTCTTGCCATCACCGATATGCAGATTGACTTTAAGGGCTTTTTCTACCAAGTCTCGACTGCCGAACCCATGAGCGTTATCACGCCCGAGGTGAAGGCCGCGCGCGAGAAAGCCATGAAGGTGCGTGCCGCTGCCGAGGCCAAGGCGCGCAAGGCCGCGGCCGAAAAGGCCGCCGCGGCTGCGGCTGCTGCAGGGGAGGGTGCTGCGAGCGCCGGCGACGCCGCGGGCGCCGCTGCTCAGCCCGCTGCGGCTGCCGGCTCCGATACTCAGCATGACGATGCCGCTGCCAAGGCCGCGCTCAAGGCTGCTGAGATGGAGGCAAAGCTCGCCGCCATGGATCCCGAGAAAGCGGCCAAGGTCCGCGCGGCGCTTGCCGCCAAGGCCGCCCGCGACAAGCAGAAAAAGGAGGCGTAAGGTCCATGGCACATCGCTCCGTTATTCCGTTTGGCCCGCAGCACCCGGTGCTGCCCGAGCCGCTTCATCTGGACCTGGTGATCGAGGATGACCGCGTCATCGAGGCAATTCCTCAGATCGGCTTTGTGCACCGCGGGCTCGAGAAGCTCACCGAAAAGCGCGACATGCATCAGTTTGGCTACATCGCCGAGCGCATCTGCGGCATCTGCGCCGTGGGCCACAGCTGCGGCTATGCCAGCGCCTGCGAGCGCATGCTCGACATCGAGGTGCCCGGCCGCGTGCAGTATATCCGCACCATTCTGCACGAGCTTTCGCGCATTCACTCGCATCTGCTGTGGCTGGGCCTGCTCGCCGATGCCTTTGGTTTCGAGGCACTGTTCTATCGTTCGTGGACCCTACGCGAGCAGATTCTTAAGATCTTTGAGAGCACCTGCGGCGGCCGCGTGATCCTTTCGATTAACGAGATCGGCGGCCTTAAACACGACATTGAGGACTCCGAACTGGCGGGCATTGTCCAGACGCTCGATGCCATGCGTCCTGACTACGAGGCCTTGGTGCATACGTTTTTGGACGACAATAGCTGCGGCGAGCGCCTGCACGGCGTGGGCGTGATCAGCAAGAAGGACGCGCTGGATCTGTCGATGGTCGGCCCGTTCGGTCGCGCCTCGGGCGTGGACTACGACGTGCGCATGTTTGGCGATGGCGCCTATGCGGACCTGGCTGCGTTCGAGCCGATTGTCGCTACCGACGGCGACTGCTATGCTCGCTGCCAGGTGCGTTGTGCCGAGGTCACGCAGGCCATGGACATCATCAAGGAGCTTGTCGGCAAGATCCCGCACGACGGTATCGGCGGGCGCACCAAGCTCACGCCGGCCGACGGCGCGCGCGGCGAGGTTGTGATTGAGCAGCCGCGCGGCGAGGCGTATTACTATGTGCGCGGCAACGGCACCAAGAATCTGGACCGTTTTCGCGTGCGCACGCCGACGTCGCAAAACCTGGCGGGTCTGACGCATGCGCTGCAGGGTGTGCTCATTGCCAACGTGCCCATGATCATCCTGACCATCGACCCCTGTATTAGCTGCACGGAAAGGTAGGCACGGCATGAGTTTGCTGACATTTGCCAAGACGGCCTTGGGTTCTATGGTCAAGCATCCGGTAACGGTGTGCTATCCGCAGGAGAAGCTCGCGGCACCCGAGCGCCTGCGCGGGCATATCGTCAACGACATGGACGTGTGCATTTGCTGCGGCATGTGCGCGCGCCGTTGCCCGGCGGGCGCACTCGCGGTCGATCGCAAGGGCGGAACGTGGTCGATTGACCCGTATGCCTGCGTGGTGTGCGGTGAGTGTATCGAGAGCTGCCCCAAGCACTGCCTGAGCATGGATGCCGCCCGTACTCCGGTTGCGGCGGACAAGACTCTCACGATAGAAACCAAGCCGGCATAGCGCTGGAATAGGGGCCGGTGGGGCAAAAATGCCCCACCGGCCCCGCGCGTGAACGCGCGGTTAAGCCTCTGCGAACAAAAACTATGCCGGATTACGGGGCTGGACAGCGAACCTCCGACCATACGGAAAATCGCAAAAACAAAACCGCAGGTAGACTGCTTGCCGTTTTTCAAAAAAAGGCTGTATGGATGAGGACTCCGACTTTAGCCCCGTAATCCGGCATAGTTTTGAAATAGCACCATATCCGTAGCAGCCCTTGATCTCCCGTGGACAGAGGGAAACGGATCATTTTTGCCTTGTGAGGGCTGCCGCGTGACCCGTCTGCCACGAAATAGGCCCATCTACTACGTTTGGGTGGCTACCCTCAACCACGGCGAAAAACGCGAAAAGAAAACCGCAGGTAGAACGCCTGCGATTTTGCATGAAACGCGATTGTGGTCGGGGGTACCGGACTAAACGTAGTAGATAGGCTCATTTCGTGGCGAGCGCCGTCGACTGCTCCCTCGGGGATGGAGGAAAACGGGCCCTTTTGCCCCGTCCATCTTGAGTCGCACCCGTTTTCCTGCGAAAACGCCGTGTCTCAACTTTGGTGAGACATTTGTCTCACGCCAAAAACCGAATCTGGAACATGTGTCACCTGCCCAAATTGTGTCTCATTTCGTAACTTTAGGCTGTTGCAAGGTCTGAGACCGCGAGAAGGGAGACGCGATGAGTAAGTACACGAGGGGTCTCTTGGCGGTGATACTGGCCGTGGTGCTGGTGTTGCCGGCTGCAGCATTTGCCATGCTGCCCGAGGCCAACGCCAGGTCCAGCACCGGAATGGACGGACCGACGGCGACAAAGATAGTCGATCCTGACACCACTAGCCGTTGGCAATACTGGGCGTCGGGCGGCGAGCAGGACCAGACGACACGTTATGTGGGCCGGATTTGGACGGACAAGACGGTCGAGCCCGCGCAGGACGAAAAGTCCGACTTTGTGACGACGCTTTCCACGATCTCTTCGACTTCTGATACAACGTCGCTGGTTACTAAGCCGCTCGATATCGTGATGGTGCTGGACGCCTCCGGGTCGATGGGTGATGACATGGGTGGCAGCGATTCGACCAAACGCATCGACGCACTCAAGGCAGCTGCCAGTTCCTTTATCGACACCATCGCCGAACAGAACGCAAAGATCAAAGATGATTCCAAACAGCATCAGGTTTCGATTGTCAAGTTTGCCGGTACAAAGAGCTACGATATCGGTAACGGTACGTATAGCCGGAACAAATATAACTATTCGCAGGTTATGAAGGGCCTGACGCCGTGTGTCGGTAGCGATGCGACGGAACTTAAGAATACGGTCGGCCACATCGAGCCCGCCGGCGCTACGCAGGCTGATTACGGCCTTGAGCTTGCTCGCGACATGTCGGGCCGCACGGATGCCCAGAAGGTCGTCGTGTTCTTTACCGACGGCTCTCCTACAAGTTCTAATGGTTTTGAGTCCGATGTCGCTAATGATGCCGTTAATGCCGCCAAGACCATGAAAGATAAAGGCGCCACCATCTACACCATCGGCATCTTTGGCGGTGCGAACCCGGATCAGGCCATTAGCAAGGCAAGCAAAGAAAACAGGTTCATGCACGCCGTGTCGAGCAACTATCCAAACGCCACGTCCTACACAACCAATAGTCTTGGTAAGCGCACCGAGAATTCCGACTTCTACAAGGCTGCGTCGAATGCCGATGAGCTCAAGAAGGTGTTTGATGATATCTCGAGCTCTATCACCTCGGGCAAGGGTTCTCCCACTCAGATCGAGGATGGTTACGACGAGAGCAAGTCCGGCTACATCACCTTTAGTGATGAGCTGGGCGACTTTATGCAGGTCGATGCGTTTGTCAGCGCTCAGATTAATGGCGTCCCCTTTGATGAGGTGACCAAGACAACCAAGGGCAATACGGACACGTACGAGTTTTCGGGCGTGGCCAAAGACCTGGTCATCACCGTCGAGCGCTCTGCCAATGCGCAGCAGGGCGATATCGTGACGGTCAAGATTCCCGCATCGCTGATTCCGCTGATCCGCTATCACGTGGACATGGAAAACGGGATCTTTGAGCGCACGTCGCTCAATGACATCAAGCCTATTCAGATTAAATACACCTCGAGCGTCAAGGACGCCGCGCGTAACAACCTGTTTACGCCCGATGACGGACTCAAGAAGTATATCGAGAAACATAAGGGTGCCGACAACCAGACGGTCTACTTCCTGGCCAACAAGTGGTCGGGCGGCGAGCTGGGCGATGTTGTCGCCGAGTTTGAGCCCGCCGATACCAACAGCTACTATTACTTCCAAAAAATCACGCCTATCTACACGGACAAGGAATGCACCCAGCGCGCGACGGTAAAGCCGCAGGGCAACGACGTCTATTACTACAAGGACGAGTTTGTGGCGATGGGCGCAAACGGCAAGCCGAAGGACGACTATGCCGTTGTGGAGTTTGAGGGGCACGAGATCGCCAACTACGACGGCGCTCTGGTCAAAGATGACGGCTATTGGTCCTTTAATAAGGGAACCGCGCGCTTGGCCTATATCGACCAGCTGCATACCACCAAGGACGATGTGGAGGCGAACGGCAACAAGACCGAGACCGCGCGCGACGTGCTTAACCCCAGGTGGAATGACCTTTCCTCCGTTGCGACTTCCACGCACGTGCATTCGCACCTGGGCAACAACGGCAAGATTATCTTTAGCCTTGCAACCAAGCCGACAACGGTGGATACCAAGACTGACTTTGGTCTGACCAAGGTGCTCGAGGGCCGCAAGTGGGCGGATACGGATGCGTTTGAGTTTGAGCTCTCCGCGACGTCCAAGAATGACGCTCCGATGCCTGCATCCACGGACACGACCGTGCACAAACCCGACCCGGACGGCAAGGGCAAGGCTGCCATTGACTTCGGCGAGATCACCTTCAACAAGCCGGGCGAGTACACCTATGAGGTCCGCGAGGTCAAAGGCGACGCCGGTGGCATCACCTACAGCAAGAACGTTGCCACGTTCAAGGTGACCGTG
>CAVEDI010000118.1:0-12456 GCA_963614405.1 Oscillospiraceae bacterium
CATGCCGAGTACCACCACATCAAAAAGGAGAACATCGGCCTGATCGAGGTCATGGGCCTGGCAATTCTGCCGCCGCGCCTGGTTCCCGAGCTTGGCGCTGTCCGCGAGCATCTGCTGGCAGCTAAGGCCGATGCCAGCTACGACCTTGCCGGTGCGCTCGAAGGCGATGATCTTTGCCGCAGCCATGCCGCGTGGGCCGAGGATGTCTATGCCCGCCGCGCCGATGAGCTTACGGCGGATAACGCCATCGATATCCTGCACGAGGAGGTCGGCGTGGTGTTTGGCCACGTGCTCGACAACGCCGGCGTCTTTAAGTGGGACGAAGCCGGCCGCGCCGCCCAGCAGCGCTTTATCGACTCGTTGTAATGATCCCTTGGGGACGGAGGAAAACGGATCATTTCGTCTTCAAGACAACGGCGCTCGCCGGCAACATCGCCGGCGGGCGCCGTTTTTGAGTGTAGTCATTGGGGTCATTCTTAAGGGGCGTTCTTAAACGACTAGTCATTAAAGAGCGTCCCCAATGACTACTTGCGACCAAGGCAACGCCGGTGTCTTGGCAACGACAGCGAAAACGCCCCTAAGCGAGCAAGGTGACGTGAAAGAGGAGGGCATTGACCTTTTGGTCATGCCCGACGATTGAACGTCAGATTGCCGCTTAGGGGCGTTTGCAGCGTCGCGCCGTTACGCGGTTTGGTAAAACCGCGTAACCCTACAGTTCAGTCACGACAACGCTGTTGTAGACCTCGTCCCAGCGGTCCATGACCAGGTGGCCGGTCTTGGGATCCATGGCGTTGAGCTTGCCGCAGGTATTGGCGGTCTTGAGCACCGTGACGTCGTCGGCGCCGGCAGCAATGGCATGTGCAAAGCCGGCGATGGTCGAGTCGCCGGAACCCGTCGCGTTCACAGCCGCAATCGCGGGCGTCTTGGCGCGGAACGCGCGGCCCTCATGGAAGCCCACCGAACCGGCAGCGCCCATCGAAACGACAACCCAGGGGATACCGGCAAAACGGTCATCGGCGGCAAGCGCCTCGCGCAGAGCATCGACATCATCGGTCGTAAAGGACGTACCCAGCAGGCCGTTAATCTCGGTCAGGTTGGGCTTTACGAGCTCAGGCTTAGCGTCGGACTCCAGCGCGGCCTCCAGCGATGCACCCGAGGTATCGAGCAGCACCTTGGCGCCCGCCTCCTCGGCGATCTTGACGAGTTCGGCATAGTAGCCGGCATCGACGCCACGCGGCAGCGAGCCCGAAAGCGTCACAACGTCCGCCTTCGCTGCAAGCTCGGCAAACTTGGCCGTAAAGGCCTCGAGCTCGGCCGGGGCGATCTGCGGGCCGCTCTCCAGCAGCTCGGTCTGATTGCCCTCGTGCAGGATATTCAGGCAAATGCGCGTCTCACCGGCGATGGGCACAAAGTCGTTCTTGACGCCGTCGGCATCCATGAGCTCGGCCATATAGGCACCCATGTGGCCGCCGAGCAGACCGGTCGCGAGCACGTCGTCGCCCAGCTGCAGCAGCACGCGGCTCACGTTGAGGCCCTTGCCGCCAGCGGTCTTTTCGGGCGTCACACGGTTAACATCGTCGATGATCAGCTTGTCGAGCTGATAGCGCGTATCAATCGACGGGTTCATGGTAACGGTCAGAATCATATTGAACTCCTGTTTCCGGGGCACGACACGCGCGGCCCCAAACATACGATAGCTCGTTAAAGGATCTCGATCTCAAAGCCGCGGGTGACGGTCTCCCCCGGCTTGGCCACCAGGCAGCCGCGCTTGTGCTCCAGAATATCGTCCTCGTCGGAGCAGGTGGACAGGCCGCCCCACGGTTCCACGGCCACAAAGTCGCCCTCGGGCTTGCTCCACACAATCAGGTACGGCATATCGGGGAACGTCAGGCGCACGCCCTTGTCCTCGGTCTTCTTGGTCAGCGTAACCACGCGGCTCTCGAGCACGTCAAAGATGGTCTCCGCGAAGTCGAAGAGCTCGTGGGTCAGCGGCAGGTTCTGGTCGATCATGGGGTTCTTGCTGCGATGCTCAACATCAATCAGGCCCGTCGAGGGAACGGCAGTACAGAGCTCGGTGGCCTCACGCTGTTCAAAACGGAGCTCGTAGTCGTCATAGGACTCGCCCTCGTCGAGCGGACACTTAAAGCCGGGGTGACCGCCCACAAAGAACGGCATGTCCTCGGTGCCCTCATTGGTCACCTCGTACGACACGGCCACCTTTTCCGAATCAATCGTGTAACGAGCAACGATCTTAAACGGATACGGGTACTGCTCGAGCAACTCGGCATGGTCGGTAGAGCTTAGGCTCAGCGCAACCATGTTGTCGCTCTGTTCCTCGAGCTTCCACTCCTGTTTGCGAGCAAAGCCGTGACGGGCAAGCTTGACCTCGCGGCCGCCCATGGTCATTGCGCGACCGTCACGAAGGCCACCGCAGATCGGGAAACAAATGGGCGCCTGCCCCGACCAGACCGCCGGATCACCCTGCCACAAGTACTCACGGCCGTTGGCCGCAATAGAAGTGAACGACCCGCCCGCCGTGCTCAGTGCCACGCGGATAGAACCGTTATCAAGAACAAACTCCATGGGAATCTTCTCCTTCACATATCATCTCGCACGATCCATTGTGAACGTCGTGCCTTTAGCAGAAAGGTAATGAGGCAGCGCCGCAAACAAAAGAACAATGCACTTCCAGCCCGCTGGGCCAATTGGGCTGATAGCAAACCGGCCCGCGCCCCATCACAGAAACGCGAGCCGTCAACGGACTAGTTAATTACGCCGGATACCCGCTAATCATGGTATTCGCCGCGGTCCCACTTCTCGAGGAACTCGTCAAAGAAGTGCGGGTCAGCCTGAGCCTCGGCGTCGGCCTTGTTGCAGGCATCGATCTTGGCGATCAGGGCATCGTGCTCGGGGGTCTTCTCGTAGGGCTCCTCCAGGAAGGCAAGCATGATATCGGCCATCAGGAACTCGCCGGTGATCTTGCCGCCAAAGCCCACGATGTTGGCGTTGAGCTCGCGACGGGCATACAGGGCAGAGGTCATGTCGCGAACCAGGGCGCAGCGGGCGCCGGGAACCTTGTTGACGGCGTTGGTGATGCCGATGCCGGTGCCGCACAGGGCCACGCCAAAGTCGGCCTTGCCGCTGGCAACAGCCTCGCCCACAGCCTTACCGTAGATGGGATAGTGCGTACGGGTGTGGCTGTAGGTGCCGCAGTCGAGCACCTTGTAGCCAGCCTGCTCCAGGCGGTCGGCCAGATAGATCTTCTCGTCCGTAACGATATGGTCGCAACCGATTGCGATGGTCTTCTTCATCAGAACGTCCTTTCGTCTGAATTCACAAGTTGAGGTAGAAGTTCGAGTTCTCGGTGGCTCTCGTTAGGCCATCTTGTTGAGCATGTCGACACGGATCTGGTGACGGCCGCCGGCGTACTGGGCGCGCAGGAACTCGCGGGCGATCTTCTTGGCGACCTCGGTGCCCACAACGCCCGGGCCCATGGTGACCATGCGCGAGCCGTTGTGCTCGCGGGTCATGTAGGCGGAACGCTCGTCGGAAATGTTGGCGACGACCATGCCCTTGATCTTGACGGCGGCCATATAGGAGCCGACGCCGTACTTATCGAATGCGAAGCCCTGGGAATCCTTGTGCTCCAGCAGGTCCTTGGCAACGGCGGTCGCGGAATCGACAAAGTCCGCGGCAGGGGTCTCGGAATAGTCGACGACCTCGTGACCGTCGGCGATGAGCATCTCCTTGATGGACTCCTTCATCGACATACCGTCGGCATCGGAAGCGATTACAACCCTCATGACATCCTCCTTGAGAGATACGCAGGTGCGTAGTTTCTGTTTGGAAGTGTTGAATCGCGTTCAGGTCCGGGCATCTGAATGTGCGGTTCTTCACTGTTCATGTTTATTTGAACACATTCGAACAGTAACTGCAAGAATTATTTGTTTATCTTTGTTCTTTTTTGAACAAATACCGTTCACGGATGATTGCCGACCGTCTGGACCCGGCGCGGACGTAGCGACCGCGTATTCAACAAACAAAAGGGCGGCCGAGAACGTGTCTCGGCCGCCCTTCTTACAGTTGATCTTCCAAAGAACGCTTTGCCGCCTACTCAGACTGCCTGCCCTTCTTGGCATGCTTGGACGGAGCACTCAGAAAGCGGCCCGTCAAATAGTTCGCCGGGCCGGAAATATCAATCCCCAGTAGCGTGTGTCCCAGCCACAGAAACGCCGCGAGCACCAGCAATGGAATCACGCACGAGGTCACGATCATCACGATGACGCCTTCGATAAGGTCGGTCACCTGCTGCACAATTTCATCGGTCATCTGCTTGGCGCCGCTGTTCACCGACGTGACGAGGCCCGAGGCACCGTCGGCAAGCTGCTCGAGCACGCTCTTGGACTCTGCGGACTCGGTCTTTTTCTTGCTTGTTTTGGAGCTATCGCTATCTGCCGCACTCGCAGCGTCGGCCACCTTTTGCTCGGCCGCCTCGATGCTAACGCGATACGTTTCATCGACCTTCTGCGACACCCATACGCTCGCAGGCACAAGCGCCATACCGATCACGGCAACCACCAGCACGCGCGTCGCCACACGGCGCAGGACAGTGCTCGTGCTCCAGCGCCCGTGAATGCCGAGCGACACCGCAAAGAGCACCAACGCAAACGGGATTAAGATGCCCAGGCCAACCGACCACAAAATCGTGAGCAAATATTTCTCTAGGTATAGCACGGCAAGCACGATACCAAGGTTGCCCGAAAGCTGTGCGAGCTGCTCGGCAACCGGCGTTCCCGTATCACCCGGCAGCGCGGTAATACCCGCAGACAGAGCAACGCATGAAGCCGTGAGCGCCAAAACGTTGCCCTTCTTTTGGTCGATGACCTCGATGGTAGAGTCCCAAGTTTTGGTATCGGCGAAATGCGGACGAGCAACAAAGCCCGACAGCAGTGCCAGGACCACGAGCGCAAC
Organism: Oscillospiraceae bacterium; assembly: GCA_963614405.1. Lineage (GTDB taxonomy): Bacteria > Actinomycetota > Coriobacteriia > Coriobacteriales > Coriobacteriaceae > Collinsella. The sequence continues at coordinate 4,972 of CAVEDI010000118.1, forward strand.
GATAAAGCCAATCTGCAGCTTTTTGTTTGTGCACACGACATCGGACAGACTGGGCTGCAGCTCGGTTACCGTCGTATGCTCGGTTATCTGGACAGGACGCCCATGAGCCATCTCGTGCGCGTCTCTTTTTTGTATTGACCCGTTGTCCGGCATTTGGATACCTCCTCATTCCGGCCTGTATTGCGGATGGAAGTATACCCACCCAGTAAAAAACCGAACGGGAGGGCGTGCAGAAGCTCCAAGACTGCCCCCCAAGGACTAGTCGTTTAAGAACGTCCCCAATGACTGTCTCGGGATGAGTTGCGGTGGAATAGGGATTGTTTTGCGCCCGCCGGCCCCTATTCAGTCCCCATTTCACCGCAACTTGGAGGAGGACAGAAAAAGCCCTGCCGCGGGTAGCGGCAGAGCTTTTGGAAGGGGACTTGGTTGTGAGGGCTCATTAGGCGAGCTTGGCCTCGAGCTCGGCGATGCGCTTGTAGGCATCGATGGTAAAGCGGGCCTGCTTCTCCAGGATCATGGTGGTCATGAGAGTATCCTGAGCGTGAGCCATGATGAAGGTCATCTCCATCTCGCCACCGCCGGCCTCCTGCGAAAGCAGCTTGGTCTGCGTGTCGTGGGCACCGATGAGCGCATCGCTGGCATCCTTGTGCAGCTGCTCGGCCTTCTCAAAGTCACCCTCGCGAGCAGCATCGAGCGCTGCAAGCAGATCGGTCTGGGCGTCACCTGCGTATGCGACAATCTCGAATCCAACCATCGAGATTTCTTCTTTGGTTGCCATGTTGCGTTCCTTTCACATATGAACCAATGGAGAGCATCGCGTCCGGGCATACGCGCTGCGTTGTGTATGACAGAAACAATAACATTCAAAAAAAAGAACAGCGCAAAACGTAATTTCGAGCTATGAACGGTCACTTTTCGCCCGTGAACGGTTTTTAAACCAATTTGAACAATATCGAACACAATTAGCGGCAACCCAAACAGATCCGCGCCCTAGCGTACATCGCGCACCGTATCGCCCTCGACGAGCACGCCCGGAAACAGCATGTGCTCCACACCGGGTTCAACGCCCTCGGCGCCGGCAATCTTGTCGACCGCCCACATGCCGACGCGCTTGTTGTCAAAGCGCACCGTAGTCAGGCGACAATCGGGCACGATGTCGCCCAGACTGTCATCAACACCCACCACGCTCACGTCCTGGGGCACGCGCTTCCCGCGCGACTCGAGCCCACGGATGCAGCCATATGCCATGGCATCGTTGGAGGCATAAATGGCCGTACAGGTCGGATCGTCCGCCAGAGCCTGGCCTGCGGCATACCCGCTCTGTGCCGTCCAATCGCCGCGCACGAGCTGCGGGGGCTCAATGCCATGCGCACGCAATGTCTCGCGCCAGCCTTCCTCGCGCCGCATGCCCGAAAGCGAGCGCTCGGGACACGAGATAAAGTGCACGGTTTTGTGCCCCCGCCCCAGCAAGTACTCGACCACCTGGCGCGAACAATCGAACTGGTCGTTATCGACCGTTGAACAGAGCGGGTGCTCCAACATCGTAACGAGCACCGTCTGCATGCCGGGCAGCGGCTCGAAGGTTCCAAAGTCCGCCGGCATGCGGTTCATAATCACAACCATGCCATCCACCGGCAGTGCGCTCATGCGCGACGATGCGCTCTCGAGGGTATACGGATGCCCGTCTACTTTAGTGAGGGTGATGGCATAGCCATGTTTGTCGGCCGCGGCGGCAAAGCCCTCCATACGGTCGAGATTGCCGGTGCCGGTAATGTTGAACATGGCGACGCCGACGGTCTTAAACTTACCGCGGCGCAGCGATCGACCGGCAAAATTGGGGCGATACCCCAGCTCGCGCATGGCGGCACGCACGCGTTCCTTGGTCTCGGGGCGCACGCTGGGCGAATCGTGCACGGTGCGCGAGACCGTCTGCTCCGAGACGCCCGCGAGGCGCGCTACGTCTTTGACGGATACCGATTTTTTAACAGCGGCCATAGGTCGATCTTTCTATGTCGACGATGCCATTGGTGGCACCTTGCGCAGTCATTTTTAACGCCTTCAAGTATATCCAACGCCTCCCCCACCATACGCTCACCACCCAAAACCTACCGTTCACCGACATTTTTGCTTCCCCGAACGGCTTTTGGTACCCAAATGTTAACGTTGCCATTGTGCAAACACAGAGCCACCGGGCGGCTCAAACGTTTACGCGTAAGGAATCGACGGTTCGCAGGCACAGGAACCACCGGTTCGCGTCTTTTTTTGTGTCACAAAATGGCAACGTCAACATTTTGGCAACCGAACGCCAAAAGCTACCATCGTTGCTAACCCACCGACTCTTAGGAGCATTGCATGGAGCAACTCATCGCCATCATCGAAAAGGGCCAGCCCTTTTTCAACGCGATCGCCCGCAACAAGTACCTCAAGGCGATCCGCGACGGCTTTATCTCCGTTATCCCCATCATCATCTTCTCGTCCATCTTCTGCCTGGTAGCCTCGGTTCCCAACATCTGGGGTTTCTACTGGCCCGATGACATCAACAACGCCCTGTGGAAGTGCTACAACTACTCCATGGGCATCCTGGCCATCGCCTGCGCCGCCACCACGGCCAAGCACTTCGCCGACGCTCAGAACCGCGATCTGCCCAAGAACAACCAGATCAACTTCATCTCATGCATGTGCGCGGCCATCATCGGCTTCTTGCTCCTTTCGAGCGACACCATCGCCACGGACGCCGCCAGCGGCTTCAACACCACCTACCTTGGTTCCAAGGGCCTGCTGACCGCCTTCATCGCTGCGTTTGTGACCGGCATCATCTACAAGTTCTTCATTAAGCGCAACATCACCGTCAAGATGCCCGAGCAGGTTCCGCCCAACATCTCGCAGACCTTTAAGGACATCATCCCCTTCTCCGTCTGCATCACCGTCTTTTGGGTCTTTGACATCGTCTTCCGCGCTGCTTTTGGCTTCTGCTTTGCCCAAGGCGTCATCCAGGTGTTCCAGCCCCTGTTCACCGCTGCCGATGGCTACATCGGCCTCGCTGTGATCTACGGCGCCATGAGCCTGTTCTGGTTCGTGGGCGTCCACGGCCCCTCAATCGTCGAGCCCGCCATCGCCGCCGCCCTCGTTGCCAACATGACCGACAACCTGGCTGCGTTCCAGGCTGGTCAGCACGCTTCTGCTGTCCTGACCCAGGGTGCCCAGTACTTCGTCGTCTGCATGGGCGGCACCGGCGCCACGCTCGTCCTGGTCTTTATGTTCTGCTTCCTGGCCAAGTCTCAGGAGATGCGCGCCGTCGGTAAGGCCGCCATCGTCCCCGTGTGCTTTGCCGTCAACGAGCCGCTGCTGTTCGCCGCGCCCATCGTGCTCAACCCCGTCTTCTTTGTCCCGTTTGTCTTTGCCCCGATCGCCAACATCTGGATTCTCAAGATCTTTATCGACTTCTTGGGCATGAACGGCTTTATGTACACCCTGCCCTGGACCGTCCCCGGCCCCATCGGCACCATCATGGGCCTGGGCTTCCAGCCGCTCGCCTTTGTGATGCTCGCCCTTATCCTGGTCGTCGACTTCGTTCTGTACTATCCGTTCTTCCGTGCCTATGACGCCCAGAAGTGCGCCGAGGAGGCCGAGATTTCCCAGGAGGAGCTCGCCGCCAAGAACGCCGAGAAGGCCGCCAAGCTCAACGATGCCTTCCAGGGCAAGGCTGACGCCAAGAGCGTTGCCGCCGGCGCTGCTGCCGAGGCCGTGAAGTCCGACGTCGCTCCCGCCGCCACCGAGGCAACGACCGCCAGTGACCTCAACGGCAAGCGCGTGCTCGTGCTCTGCCAGGGTGGCGGCACCTCGGGCCTGCTCGCCAACGCGCTGGCCAAGGCCGCCAAAGAGCGCGGCATCAATCTTGAGACCGCTGCCGAGGCCTATGGCAACCACGTGGACATGCTCCCCGACTTTGACCTGGTCGTCCTGGCCCCGCAGGCCGCAAGCTACCTGACCGACCTGCAGAAGGACTGCGAGCGCGTGGGCAACAAGTGCGTCGCCTGCCGCGGTAAGCAGTACATCGAGCTTTCCCAGAACGGCGATAAGTCTCTCGCCTTCGTAAGCGAGCAACTCTCGAAGTAAGTAACGCCCAAGGCCAGCCGACCATCCACAGCCGGCTGGCCCTTCGATTTAGACGATTGGATCATCATGTCCGTTAACCCTGCTAGCGTCACCAACCCGCCCGCACAGTTTCCCGAGGACTTTGTCTTTGGCGGCGCCACCGCTGCCTACCAGGTAGAGGGCGAGACCCGCACTCACGGTAAGGGCAAGGTTGCCTGGGACGACTTCCTGGAGGCCCAGGGGCGCTTTTCCCCCGATCCCGCTTCAGACTTCTACAACCAGTACCCCGTCGACTTGGAGCTGTGCGAGGAGTTTGGCATCAACGGCATTCGCCTCTCCATCGCCTGGAGCCGTATCTTCCCCAACGGTACCGGCGAGATTAACCCCGAGGGCGTTCAGTTCTACCATGACCTCTTCGCCGAGTGCCACAAGCACCACGTTGAGCCGTTCGTCACGCTGCACCACTTTGACACGCCGCTGACCCTCTTTGAGAAGGGCGACTTCCTCAACCGCGAGACCATCGACGCTTTTGTGGACTTTGCCACCTTCTGCTTTAAGGAGTACGCCGACCAGGTGACCTACTGGTTCACCTTTAACGAGATCTGGGCCGACGCCTCCAACACCTACATCGAGGGCACCTTCCCCGGCGGCGTCAAGGCGCATCTTGCCGAGGCCTTCCAGTGCGAACACAACATGATGCTCGCCCACGCCAAGGCCGTGCTGGCCTTCCACAACGGCGGTTTTAAGGGCAAGATCGGCGTCATTCAGTCGCTGGAGTTTAAGTATCCGCTCAACGAGAACGACCCCGCCGACATCAAGGCCGCCAACAACGAGCACGTGCTGCAGAACCAGTTTCTGCTCGACGCCACCTTCCGCGGCGACTATGCCCCCGACACCCTCGAGTGCGCCAACCGCCTGGCTGCCGTCTCGGGCGGCACCATCGAGATCCTAGACGAGGATCTCGAGATCATGCGCGAGGCCGCGCTCTACAACGACTACCTGGGCGTTAACAACTACCAGTGCCGCTTCTTGAAGGCTTACGACGGCGAGAACGACCTGCACCACAACGGTACGGGTGAGAAGGGCACCGGCCGCTGGCGCGTTAAGGGCATTGGCGAGCATGTGAACAAGCCTGGCATCCCCACCACCGACTGGGACTGGATCATCTATCCCGAGGGCCTGTTCGATCTGCTCGTCTACATTAAGCAGCGCTATCCCAACTACAAGCAGATCTTCATTACCGAAAACGGCATGGGCTACAAGGACCCCTACAAGGACGGTGTTGTGGACGACCAGCCGCGCATCGACTATATCGAGCAGCACCTGCGCTGGTTGCTCAAGGCCATGGAGGTGGGCGTCAACGTGGGTGGCTACTTCCTGTGGAGCCTGCAGGATCAGTTCTCCTGGACCAATGGTTACAACAAGCGTTACGGCTTCTTCTACGTTGACTTTGAAACCCAGAAGCGCACGCCCAAGGCAAGCGCCTACTGGTATAAGCACGTGGCGCAGACCCGTCGTCTGGACTAGTGACTGGCGGGGTTGCCCGCTCACACAACCTGTCCCCATTTCTCAGCCGGGGGGCGGCACGTCACACGGCGCGCCGCCCCCCGGCCTTTTTTGGGCGGACCGTGTCGCACGTTTGTCTCGATCTGTAACATCTAGCCGAGTTTTTGGGTCCTAGATGTTACAGATTTAGACGAACAAGCCGAGCACGTCTACGCCCGCAGGTCCTTCACGCTGGAACGTTCGACCAGCACACCCGAGACGAGCGTACGGCTTCTGGAACTCGGAGCTTCTAGGCCCGCAACGACCTCGTTGAGCGCACGGACACCCAGCTCGCGGTGACGGAACTTCACCGACGTCAGAATCGAGTTGGGAATCGTCTTATAGAGCTCATCATCGAAGCCGATCACGGACACGTCGTCGGGCACACTGAGCCCTCTGTCACGTAGAGCCATCATCACGCCGTTTGCCATGCAGTCGTTAGCAGCGAGGACCGCCGTGCAATCGGGCTTATCGGCAAGCACAAGGCCCGCGGCATAGCCACTATCCGCATTCCAATCGCCTTGCAGAGGCTCGGGCGGCTCAATGCCACGCGCCTCGAGTGCCGCACGCCAACCTTTCATACGGCACTGGCTCGACAGCGACTCTTTCTTACCAGAGACGAAGTACACGTTTTTATGCCCGCGATTCAAGAAGTACTCGCACGCCATGCGCGCACCACCCTCTTGATCGTCACTGACGGTAGAGCAGGTAGGATGCTCCATCGGCGTGATAATCACCGTCTTGAGGTCTTTCGGAGCCTCAAAGGTATCAAAGTCATCGACCATCTGACGCAGGTTGAAGATCATGCCATCAACAGGCAGCTGCGACATCCTGCGCGCCGCATCGGCAAGGGTCATCTTCTCCCCTGCGCGCTTCTTAATCATCGTGAGCGCAAAGCCTCGCTCTTCGGCGGCGGCGGCGATACCGTCAATCATGTCCACAGCACCGCCCGACAAGTGGAACATCACCACGCCGATGCACCCGTAACGGCCCAACCTGAGTGAACGCGCGGCAAAGTTGGCCCGAAACCCGAGCGCCTCCATTGCGGAATGGACCTTATCGCGTGTCGACTCTTGCACGCTATCGGGCTCGTTGATCGCGCGCGACACCGTCTTGAGAGAAACACCCGCGGCAATCGCCACGTCGTTCATCGAAACGTTTTTCTTGTCCATCGTTGTCACTGCTTCTCCACTCGGTTCTCTATCGCTTGTTTTTTGCGTTCTAGCATACACCACCTGCCTGACTGATAAATCAACCGTTTACCGAACAATATCGACCACTCACCCGTATATCCTTGTTGCTCTTCCAAAAATGTCTTACGTTGTCATTAACGAAATGACAACGTTGTCATTTCACAATGCCTTCCTTAAGCAGGAAGGTTTCCGGGCAGTCCTGACCATCCATCGACGACCAGTTCCATCCACATGCATCGCGCATCAAGTAGCAAAGGAGCTCTATGGACGCCATCGTAAAGATGCTCGAAAAGCATCAACCGTTCTTCGAGAAGATCTCGAGAAACATCTACCTCCAGGCCATCAAAGACGGATTCCTTGGGTGCATGCCCATCGTCCTTACCTCTTCGATCTTTCTGCTGATCGCCACCCTTCCTGGCGTAGTCGGCATCACGTTGCCCCAGCCGCTCATCGACTGGTGCAACAAGCTGTACAACTTCACCATGGGCGTCATGGGCATCATGGTTGCCGGCACCACCGCCAAGAACTTCACGGCTTCCATGAACCGTCGCATGCCCGCCGGCAAGGTGCTCAACGACGGCTCCACCATGGTTGCCGCCCAGTGCAGCATGCTGCTGCTCGCTGTTACGCAGTTCACCACCAAGTTCAACGG
>CAVEDI010000119.1:0-18135 GCA_963614405.1 Oscillospiraceae bacterium
GATTCGATGCTGCGGGCTATGTCATCGCCATGCTGTTGGTATTGCTGGCAGCGGCGTTGGTGCGCCATGCGACTCGGCCGATCGGCGCCCATGCGAGGCGCTAGCCGGTAACAAACCCGTTTCTGATAATGCGACCTTGTTGAATTATTTTGTGTCGCGCGTATTTCCGAGCGGTCGGATTTGAGGGGCGAGCGGTAGAACGCTCGCCCTTTGTGCGCCACGATGCGGCACAATGTACCGCAAAAGCTGTTTGCATCCGGTACGAATCGTTCGTTGGTCTTTAATTCTTCTCAACGGAGGTGTTTGAGATGGCAAACGGATTGCTTTTGCGGCTTCGCGAGCGTGAGCTCAGCGCGAGCCCGGCGGAACGCAATGTCATCGCATATGTAAGCGCTCATCCGCACGAGGTGGTCGGGCTGTCCGTCCGCGGTCTTGCCGATGTCACGTTCTCCTCGCCCTCGAGCATTTTGCGCTTTTGCAAGCGTTTGGGTTTTGCAGGCTACAAGGAGTTCCAGCGCGAACTGATTGCCGAGCTGGCGCTCTTGGGTGACAAGAAAGACGTAGCCCTCGAGGACATCTCCATGGATGACAGCGTCGAACGCATCGTGGGGAAGGTGATGAAAAGCAACGTGCGCACGATCGAGGCGACGGCGCGAACGCTCGATTACACCGTCTTGGAGCGATGCGCGGCCCGTCTTAAGCGGGCACGCGTGGTCAATCTGTTCGGTATTGGTGCCTCTCGTTTGGTCGCGCACGATCTGGCACAAAAGCTCATGCGTGTCGACAAAGAGTGCCATTTGTACGACGACTGGCATGATCAGCTCTTATGTGCCAAGAACATGCATGAGGGCGATATGGCAATCGCCTTTAGCTGCTCGGGCTTGACGCAAGAGGTGCTGGACTGCACCGCCGAGGCTCAACGTCACAACTGTCCCGTTGTGGCCGTTACCAAAGTAGGTGGATCATCCAAGCTTGCCACCATGGCCGATGCCGTGCTCGGCGTTGCTGCGAGTGAACCCTTGGTCCGCAGCGGTGCCATGGCTTCGCGTATGGCCCAGCTTATGGTTGTCGATGCCCTGTACGCTGCTTACGTTGCCAGCGACTACGAACGGGCGACGCATGTCATTAAGCAAAACTACATCGAGAAACAGGAAAGATGAGGTGAATGAAATGCTCGATTTAACAAAATTCACGACCGAACAGCGTAATCAAAGGTCAATGGACCTCGATACGATGACATCGCTGCAAATCGTCACGACGATGAACGATGAGGATCTTCGTGCCGTCCAGTCGGTCACGAAAGTGTTGCCCCAGGTTGCCACAGCAATCGACTGGGCTGCTGAGGCACTCGAGCGCGGCGGGCGCGTCTTTTACATGGGCGCAGGCACCAGCGGTCGTCTGGGCGTACTCGACGCTTCGGAGTGTCCGCCCACGTTTGGCGTGTCACCCGATCCGATTGTCGGGCTCATTGCCGGAGGCGAGACGGCGTTTATCAAGGCTGTCGAAGGTGCCGAAGACAGCGATGAGCTTGGCGCGAACGACCTGCGAGAGCGTGGACTCTCGGACAAGGATCTTGTCGTTGGCCTGGCGGCAAGCGGCCGTACTCCCTATGTGGTGGGCGGCCTTGCGTACGCCAAGGCAACTGGGTGCAAGACCATTGCAATTGCCTGCAACCAAGGGTCGAAGATCGGGGAGAGCGCAGATCTTGCCATTGAGCCCGTGCCCGGTCCCGAGGTGCTGACCGGCTCAACGAGGCTCAAGGCGGGAACGGTTCAAAAGCTCATTCTCAACATGATTTCGACCGGTGCCATGGTCAAGATCGGCAAGGTATACCAAAACCTGATGGTCGATGTGCAGCAGACGAACGAGAAGTTGGTGGTGCGCGGCCAGAACATCGTGATGGAGGCGACCGGCTGCACGCGCGAGCGCGCCGTTCAGGCGCTTGCAGATGCCGGCGGCCATGTAAAAACCGCTATTGTCTCGGTACTGTTGGACTGCGATGCCGAGCAGGCTACGGTAGCTCTTGAGCGGGCGCGAGGCCATGTCCGTGCTGCGGTGAGTGGCCATGAGAAGAGCAATGCCGACGCCCAATAGGTGCGCGGCGTGAGCTGATATGACATCCAGACGAGATACCCAATACAAGGAGGAGTTATGACGAACAAAGAGCTGGCTCAAAAGCTGCTGGACCTTTTGGGCGGTAAAGACAACGTGCTGGCAAACGCGGCGTGCATGACGCGCCTGCGCGTGACCGTCAAAGACGCGGGCAACGTCGACACGGAGGGCATTAAGGCACTCGACGGCGTGATGGGCCTGGTCGAGGACGACACGATGCAGATCGTGCTGGGTCCGGGCAAGGTGAATAAGGTGCTCGAGGAGTTCTCCAAGCTCACTGGCCTTGCGAAAGGCGTTGCCGACGAGAGCGTGGTTGACGCTGCGGCCACAAACAAGGCCGCGCAGAAGGCCAAGTACGAGTCTAAGCCGGTTCAGGCCTTCCTCAAGAAGATTTCCAATGTCTTCGTCGCCCTGCTTCCCGGCATCATTGCGGCTGGCCTCATCAACGGTATCTGCAACGTCATTAACGTCTCGACGGCAGGCGCGCTTGCAGGCGAGTGGTGGTACCAGGGCATTCGTTCCATGGGCTGGGCCCTGTTTGCCTATCTGCCCATCTTGGTGGGCTATAACGCGGCACGTGAGTTTGGTGGCTCCGCTGCGCTGGGCGGCATCGCCGGCATGATGTGTATCGCCAACAGTGCCATGCCCCTGCTTGCGCCTGGCGCGGCTGATCCTGCCACTGCCATTCTGCTGCCGCTCACCAGTGCGCAGTACAACCCCGCAGCGGGCGGCATGATCGCGGCTCTCATCGCTGGCGCATTTTTTGCCTGGATGGAGCGTCAGATTCGCAAGGTTATGCCCAACGCACTCGACACGTTCTTGTCTCCGCTGCTGGTGCTCATCATCGGCGCCTTTGCTCTGATGCTCGTCATCCAGCCGGTTGGCGCATGGCTGACGACTGCCATCTTTAGCGTTTTGACCTTTATCTTCGAGAAGCTGGGCGTCCTGGGCGGCTATATCCTGTCGGCAGGCTTCTTGCCGCTGGTTTCCGTCGGCCTGCATCAGGCGCTCACGCCGATCCACGCTATGCTCAACGATCCCGACGGCGCTACCAAGGGTATCAATTACCTGCTTCCCATCCTTATGATGGCTGGCGGCGGCCAGGTCGGTGCCGGTTTGGCGCTGTACTTTAAGACCAAGAACGCCAAGCTCAAGAAGTACGTCGCAGAGTCCATTCCCGTTGGAATCCTGGGTGTGGGCGAGCCTCTGATGTATGCTGTTACGCTGCCGCTCGTTCGTCCGTTTGTGACGGCCTGCCTGGGTGCCGGATTTGGCGGCGCGCTCGCGGCGCTGCTTCACATCGGCACGGTTTCTCAGGGCGTTTCCGGTCTGTTTGGCCTGCTGATCGTCGTTCCTGGCCAGCAGCTCGGCTACGTTGCCGCTATGCTGCTTGCCTATGCCGCCGGCTTTGTCCTGACGTGGTTCTTTGGCGTCGACGAGCAGAAGATCAACGAGTTCTTTGGCGAGTAGCCTGATGCTGTGCGCCATGTCATTCGAGCGTCTTGACGTGCCGCAGATCTCTTGATGCTATGGTTGTGCCGGCGGGGCTAACTGCTCCGCCGGCCTTTTTTAAAGGAGCGTTGAAGCGTGAAAACAGGTATTTCGATTTATCTTTCCAGTCCTCTGCAGGATATCGAGCGGACGATTGAGCGTGGTGCCGCGGCGGGGGCGCGCTATGCGTTTACCTCGCTGCATATTCCCGAGGATGGGGGAGCGGCGTATGTCGATAAGGTCCGTCATGTGCTGTCGCTGCTTTCCGCCCGCGGCGTTGCGCTCATTGCCGATGTGGGGCCGCGCACGTGCGATTTGCTCGGGCTTGAGCGTATCGAAGATCTGCGCGATCTGGGGCTGGAATACCTTCGTTTGGACTATGGCTTTAGCGCCCAGCGGGTCGCGGAGCTGTCCGGTGAATTTCGCATTGTGGTCAATGCATCGACGGTGAGTTCTGATGAAATCGCATCGTGGCGAGAAGCCGGTGCCGATGTGACTCGTTTTGCCGCCTGCCACAATTTTTATCCCAAGCCTTATACCGGTTTAGCTCTGGAGGACATTGCTCGGACGAATCTTCGTCTTGCGGCGCTTGGCTTCGAAATCATGGCTTTTGTGCCGGGTGATGCCAACGTTCGCGGGCCGGTATTCGAGGGACTGCCGACGGTTGAGGCGCAGCGCGGTCGCGCGTCAAAGGTTGCCCTCAACATGCTTGAGCTCGCACATGGCGCCGATTGCGACATTGTTTTGGTCGGCGACCCCGATCTTTCCGAAGCGGGTTGGGCACAGTTTGCTCAAGTTTCTGCCGGATACGTGGATGTGCAATGCGAGCTTGAGTCCGGCTATGCCTATGTACGTGGGCAGATTCATCACGACCGGCCCGATTCGAGCGCCCTCGTCTTTAGGTCTCAGGAGTCGCGCACGACGCTTAAGCCGGATTCCGTGCCGACGGATACCGGTGCCGGCCTGCCGCGAAAGGCGGGGTCGATCGCTGTGAGCAATAGCGGCTATGGGCGCTACGAAGGCGAGCTTGAGATTGCGCGGGTCGATCTTCCCGGCGACGAGCGCATGAACGTTGCAGGCCATATCACTCCCGAGGCAATGGAGCTGTTGCCGTTCATCAAACGCGGATTCGGGGTACGCTTCGTTTAGCGTGTGACCCGTGGGCTACAATTGCCCCATCATGCGAAGCGCCTCGTATGGTGTGTACCTGCGTTGGCCGATCTATGTTCGGAGGATTCCCATGACCGTACTGTTTGTTGAATATCCCAAGTGCTCGACCTGTAAAAAGGCCAAGGCATGGCTGGACGAACATGGGGTTGAGTATATCGACCGCGATATCGTTACGGACAATCCCACGGCCGATGAACTTGCGACCTGGATTGCTCGTTCGGGGCTGCCGCTGCGACGCTTCTTTAACTCGTCGGGCATGAAATATCGAGAGCTGGGCCTGAAGGCTCGCCTGGATGCAGGTATGACGGACCAGGAATGCTGCGAGCTGCTGGCGACTGACGGCATGCTGGTTAAGCGCCCGCTGCTGGTGGGCGACGACTTTGCGATCCCCGGCTTTAGGGAAGCGGCTTGGACCGAGGCGTTGCTGTAGCGGCTGCGGAAAGTGCGACCCGTTTTGAGTGCTCAGGGTGGGACGCACTTTCCGCCGGCGGGCCTGCCTCAGTCAGTCCGCCAGCTGTGCCCATTCGTGCGGATCGTAGACCTTTACGTGCTTGTTGGGCTTGCCGCTCCAGTACTCCTCGTCCATAAAGGGCAGATATGCCTGAACGCCAGGGCAGATAAAGGGAATCCGCTGCTGTTGCAGTCGCTCGCGCTGGCGCTGCTCCAGGTGCGCCTCGGATATGACGGTCGGCATACCGGACAACTCGACGAGGCTTGCCTGGATTCGCTTAAGGTCGGGGAGTCCCGCGTGCCATGACATCCGCATGATCAAAAAGGATGCACGGCGGTATTTTGCCTGCACCACAGTAATGGCGGGGCGTAACGTGGGGTGAATTTTGTCCCGTTCGGGCCAAAGGTCGGCAGTGATCTCGAGGCCCAGGGTCTCCCATAGGTAATCAAGCTCTTCGTCCATGGCGCCTCGATATCTACGCGATCATTGATACTTCGATTGTGTTGCCTGGTGCTATCGTTTTCACTGTAGAATCTGCCAACGGTTGACGGCTACCGCTCGCGGCGTTTTGCCCTTCGTGTGCAGCGGTCGGCTTCACAGGTCCTTCACGGGTTGGACTAAATTAGGCCAATTTGACTGAATTTCAAAAAAGTCAAAATTGGGGCTTGCGTCACGGCGAGACTTCCCGTATATTTCTTTCTTGCGCAAAGGCACAGCCGAGCGCAGCGATGCAGTCATTGGGATGTCGTCTAATGGCAGGACAGCGGATTCTGGTTCCGTCAATGGGGGTTCGACTCCCTCCATCCCAGCCATTGCATTTGCTACATATGGCCCGTTCGTCTAGCGGTTTAGGACGCCGCCCTCTCAAGGCGGAGATCACCAGTTCGAATCTGGTACGGGCTACCAAAATTGAATGCCCGGGCCTCGTAAGAGACCCGGGTTTTGTGTATTGACCGTATATACGGCGTCTGCCGTGTTTCGCTCAGATCGAGGAGTAGCCATGGATCTGCCCATCAGCTTGCAAGACATCACGTATGCCGAGAACTATCTGGCGCAGGGCGACCTGGCTACGGCGACGCCGCTGCTGGAGCGTCTGGTGGAGCTCGCCGAGGAGTATATCGACGCTGAGTGCAAGACGGAGGAGAAGCGCCAATACTTTAGCTTCGATAGCAAGTTTGAGCGCTTGGCCTATCGCCGCGTGGAGAAGGATCCGCGCGAGCTTGTGCAGGTCGAGGTGCCGTTTGACCGCCTGTACTCCGACATGGCGTTTGCCTACATTCGCCAGCAGGATTTTGTAAGCGCTCGTAATGCCCTGATGCAGGCTGTGCGTTGGGACCCCATGAACTGCAACTATCGCTTGGATTTGGCCGAGCTGTTCCGCGCACTCGAGGACAAGCAGGAATGGGCATCGCTCTCGTTCTCGGTGCTGGAGCGTGCAAGCGATGGCAAGTGCGCCGCCCGCGCTTACGCCAATCTAGGTCAGTACTTCTTGGAGCCCGAGACCGAGAACGTTTCGGCTGCCGTGGGCTGCGCGCGTCTGGCGCTGCGCCTGGCGCCCAACGATGCGCATACGACGCGCCTGCTCAACAAGATCCATACCACCTATCCGGATGCCGCTGATGAGAGCGACGACCACGTGATGGGTGAATTGGCCCTGCAAGGCGTGCCGACCTCGCCTTCGGCCGAGATTGCCATCTGCCTGATTATGTGCGCGACCGATGCTGCAAGTGACGGCGACAAGCAGGAGGCGACGCGCCTGACGGTGCGTGCTCGCGACTTGGTGGGCGAGGAGGCCTGCGCGGCGATTATCAAACTGGTGCGCGAGAGCGATGCCGAGCTCAATGCCGAGCGCAAGGCAAAGCGCGAGACTGCGGGCTCAAACGCCGATGGAGCCAAGGAGGCCGGCGATGCCCAGTAAGCGCGAGCGCAAACTCATTTCCAAGAATCGCTCGGCACATCACGAGTACTTTATCGATGAGACGTTTGAGTGCGGTATTGAGCTGAGCGGCACCGAGGTCAAGTCGATTCGCGAGCGCGCCTGTCAGATCACTGACACTTTTGCGCTGATTCGTGGCGGCGAGTGCTGGCTCGTCGGACTGCATATCCACCCTTATAGCCATGGCGGCGTGTGGAATCGCGATCCCGACCGTCGGCGTCGTCTGCTGCTGCACCGCAAGGAGATCGACTTTCTTGACGGCAAACTTCGCAACCGTGGTTATGCGCTGGTTCCGTTGGAGCTCTACTTTAATACGGACGGCCGCGTAAAGCTGCTGCTGGGTCTGGGTCGCGGCAAGAAGCTCTACGACAAGCGCGAGGACATGGCCAAGCGTGATGTCCAACGCGAGATCGACCGCGCCCTCAAGGAACGCAACCGGTAGGCGCTCTATATAAGTTGCGGTGAGATACGGACTGTTTTGCCTGTTTGAGGGGCTATTCAGTCCCTATTTCACCGCAACTGCGGGCGTCTCATCTTTCTTACTGTTCTGACACATATGTCTTAAAGGCGGCGTCCGTTATGGGTGCCGCCTTTTTTGTGGGTACATACATTCATGAGGTTCCAACCCGAGCTAGGGGAGTGATCGTTATGGACAAAACTGCGTTCTTTACCATGCCGAGCGGTCTGTACGTGGTGAGCGCTGCGGCAGACGGGTTGCGCGCCGGCTGCGTCATCAACACTGCGGTGCAGGTGACGTCCATGCCGCCGCGTATTTCGGTTGCCGTGAACAAGGACAATGTCACCTCGGGCGTCATCGCATCGGCCAAAGCGTTCGCGCTGACCGTGATCGATCAGACGGCCGACATGCTCTACATCGGTAACTTTGGGTTCCGCACCAGCAGCGATTATGACAAGTTTGCCAAATACGAGACCCGCGAGACGGCTCTGGGCATGCCCTATGTGCCCGAGCACGCGGCGGCCCTGTTTAGCTGCCGTTTGATCGACACTGTGGATGTGGGCACGCATCTGCTGTTTATTGGCGAGGTCGAGGATGCCGAGCGCCTGAGCGACGAGACGCCGCTGACGTACGACTACTATCACAAGGTGCTAAAGGGCAAGACGCCGCCCAAAGCCTCGTCGTATCAAGGCTAGAAATGTTCTAAAAATACTTGCATTATACTATTGAGAATATATACTAATAAGTAAGTACACCAGCAGTCACGTTCGAGAGGAGAACATCATGGCTGAGGAAAAGAAGACGTATAAGTTTGTGTGCACCGTTTGCGGTTACGAGGTTGAGGTCGACACGCCCGAGCTGCCCGAGGATTACGTGTGCCCGGTGTGCGGCGTCGGTCCCGATCAGTTTGAGCTCGTCGAGGAGTAACTCGCAGGCACACGGCGAAAGCCGAACATAGCTCTGTCCAAGGGTCCCGGTCGAATTCTCGGCCGGGACCCTTTTGATTTATCTGACGGTTTAAAACGGTCTCACGTGTTACAGATTAAGACGTTATATCTGGACAGCCACGCCATCCCAATTAGATTCCCGTTAGCAGCACGATGTCGAGAATCGTCACGATGGCACCGATCCCTACGAGCAGCGCGTTGAGCGGGCGCGAGTTGACGTATTTGCCCATGACACGGCGTGAGCTGGTGAGCCGTATGAGCACAAAGACCGTAATCGGCAACTGAAGCGACAGCAGCGCCTGACTCCAGATGAGACCCTCAAAAGGATTTGGGACGACCAAGCACGCCGCCACTGCGCCGACGAAACAAGCCGCCACCCCGATCGAGGAATGTCGGTCGTGGATGTCGTATTCCTCGTCGAACATGCCTGCGGTGATGGTGCCCGCCGCTATGCCCGCCGTCACACTACTCGATATACCCGCAAACAGCAGTGCCACCGCAAAGATGGCCGAGCTTGCCGGGCCCAGAATGGGGGAGAGCGTGGCCGCTGCGACGGCGAGGTCGTCTACGACAATGCCGTGCGCAAAGAAGGTCGTTGCGGCCAGGATGACCATGGCCGAGTTGATCGCCCAGCCCACGCCCATCGAAAAGAGCGTGTCGAAGAGCTCGTAGCGCAGACGTTCTTCGATAACCTGCTCGCCTTGGCCTTCAAAGTGCATGGATTGGATGACCTCGGAGTGCAGGAAGAGGTTGTGGGGCATAACGACCGCGCCTAGGACACTTACGATAATCGCGGCCGAGCCGGTGGGCATACAGGGTGTGATCCAGCTTGCGGCGGCTTGCGGCCAGTCGACCTTGACTAGTGCAAGCTCGGCTAAAAACGAAAGTCCTACCACGCCTACGAAGGCGATGATCCATCGCTCGGCGCGTTTGTAGGAGCTTGTCATGAGCATGGCAATCGATGCCGCCGCCACGATGATGCAGCCGGCGCGTACGGGCAGGCCAAAGAGCATTTGAAGCGCGATCGCACCGCCCAGGACTTCGGCCATGGCGGTGGCGACCGTGGCTAGATACGCGCTGCCGAGTATCGCACGCCCGACGAGGCGGGGCAGGTGGCGCGTCGTGGCCTCGGCAAGACACATGCCCGTGGCGATGCCCAAGTGCGCCGCGTTGTGCTGCAGCACGATGAGCATGATCGTGGACAGCGTGACGATCCACAGCAGCGTGTAGCCAAACTGCGAGCCCGCGGCCATATTGGAGGCCCAGTTGCCCGGGTCGATAAAGCCGACGGTGACGAGCAACCCGGGGCCGATATGCCGCGCAATGTCTAGGCCTCCGTGACCACCGGTGCGCCGGGAACCAAAGTGTTGTTTGAGATGGTTGAGCATGGTGCACTCCTGCGTGCCGTTTGTTTGACGCCGTAAAGGGTACCCGTTTTAGGCTTAAAGGTTAACCAAGACTAACAAAATTGTTGTATTTGAATAGGATGGTGAAAGGGGATTGCCGAAATGTCTCGATTTGTAACAACTAGGAATGGAAATTGGGCCTAGGTGTTACAGATCAAGGCAGGAAGAAATGGTCCTATGGAAAATCTCGATCTGTAACAGTTAGCTGCAAAAACCGGCCCTTCGTGTTACAGATCGAGACAAACCAAAACTGTCCTGCAGAAAATCTCAACCTGTAACATCTAAGCGCCAAAATCGGCTCCTCCTGTTACAGATTGAGATGTTTGAAGCGGTGAGCTTACGGGCCGAACTTGGGGCCCTTGTTGTCGTCCTTGAGGTCGGCGGTGTCCACTCGTAGGGCGTGCGTTACGCGATTGTTTCGAAACGGGCGGGAAACACAACGGGTCGGCGATGCTCCTAGTATGCCTATTCAACTGACTGTCTAAATATCTAGGGGAGGATCGCGATGCAGGCAGATTCCGCTCAGCAGCAGGGCCTTTATCGCCCCGAATTCGATCACGATGCGTGTGGCATCGGCGCGCTTGCCGATATCAACGGTGAGCGCCATCACCAGATTCTGGACGACGCGCTGTCCATTCTGGTCAACTTGGAGCACCGCGGCGGTACGGGACTCGAGAAGAACACCGGCGACGGCGCCGGCATCCTGTTCCAGGTTCCGCATCACTTTTTCCGCAAAGAGGCTCAAAAGTGCGGCCAGATTCTGCCGGCAGAGGGCGACTATGGCGTGGCCATGCTGTTCTTCCCGCAGGACGGCAAGGGCGTAGAGGATGCCCGTCGCGTGTTTGAGGAGGGCTGCGCCGAAGCCGGCGTTCCGCTGCTCTTTTGGCGTGAGGTGCCGGTCGACCCGCACGACCTGGGCGAGACGGCCCGCGCCTGCATGCCTACCATCCTGCAGGCCTTCCTGGGCCGTCCGGACGACACACCCGCCGGTGATGCCTTTGAGCGCCGCCTATACGTGTGCCGCCGCACCATCGAGAAAAAGGCCGACGCCGAGTTTGCCCTGCGCGACAAGATCTTCTACGTGTGCTCCATGAGCTCGCGCACCATCGTGTACAAGGGCATGCTGGTCGCCACGCAGATGCGCCGCTTCTTCATCGATCTCAACGACGCCGCCGTCAAGACGGCCGTGGCGCTCGTCCACTCGCGCTACTCCACCAACACCACGCCCAGTTGGGAGCGCGCGCACCCCAACCGCTTTATCATCCACAACGGCGAGATCAACACCCTCAAGGGCAATGTCAACTGGATCCGCGCCCGCGAACCCAACCTGTACAGCCCCGTGCTGCAGCACGATCTTGAGCGCGTGATGCCCATCATTAACCGCGAGGGTTCCGACTCCGCGATTCTGGACAACGTGCTTGAGTTTTTGGTCATGAACGGTCGCCCGCTTACGCGTGCCGCGTCCATGTTGCTGCCTGAGCCGTGGGACCACAACGACAGCCTGAGTGAGGAGCGCCGCGCCTACGACGCTTACCAGTCCATGCTCATGGAGCCGTGGGACGGTCCTGCCGCTATCGCCTTTACCGACGGCCGTACCCTGGGTGCCGCCCTCGACCGTAACGCCCTGCGCCCCGCCCGCTACTACGTGACGCGCGACGGCCGCTTTATGCTGGCGAGCGAGGTGGGCACCATCGAGGTGAGCCCCGAGAACATCCTGACGAGCGGCTGTCTGGGACCGGGCCAGATGCTCGAGGTCGATTTTGCCCGCGGCCGCGTCATCTACAACGACGAGCTGCGCGCCCGTTACGCCAAGGAAAAGCCCTATCGCGACTGGATCGCCGAGGAGACGCTGACCGTCGACGCGCTCGATAGGCCTGCCGCGGCAACGCCCGCCGAGGACGCTGAGGTGCCCGCCGCCGTGCGTATGGCAAAGCTCGGCTACCACTGGGATGACGTCGACGAGGTCGTGCGTCCCATGGCCCAGCAGGGCAAGGCCCCGCTCGCCTCGATGGGCATCGATGCGTCGCTGGCCTGCCTGTCCAAGAAGACGCGCTCGTTCTTCGACTACTTCTATCAGCTGTTCGCTCAGGTCACGAATCCGCCCATCGACGCTCTTCGCGAGCATATGGTCACCTCGACCACGCTCTACCTGGGCAACCACGGCAACCTGCTCGAGGACTCCCGTACGGCCTGTCAGCTGGTGCGCCTGGAGCGTCCGCTGCTGAGCGAGGAGGAGTTCGAGCGTATCTGCGCCATCGACCGCGTGGGCTTTAAGACCCGCCGTTTCCGTGCCGTCTACCGCCGCGATGCCGGCGAGGGTGCGCTGCAGGCTGCGCTCAAGCAGCTTGCAGAGGACGTTGAGGTCGCGGTCCGCGACGGCGTGAACATCGTGGTGTTGAGCGATCGTGCCGCTGCGGGCGAGGTGCCCGTACCGTCGCTGCTCGCCGTGGGCTGCGTGCACAACCACCTGATCCGCGCCGGCGTGCGTACCTTTGCCGACATCGTGGTGGAGTGTGGCGACGCCGTGTCCCCGCACGACTTTGCGGCGCTGGTGGGCTACTCCGCGAGCGGCATCTATCCGTACAACGCGCATGCGTGCATTCGCGACTTGGCGGCGCACGGCGATCTGGACGTGACAGCCGAGCAGGGCATCGCCAACTACAACAAGGCTGCGACCGCCGGCATCGTCTCCATCATGTCCAAGATGGGCATCTCCACGGTGCAGAGCTACCACTCCGCGCAGATCTTCGAGGCCGTGGGCTTCACTCCGGAGTTCGTCAACGCGTACTTCGCCGGCACGGTGAGCCGTGTGGGCGGTATGGGTGTCGAGGACGTCGAGCGCGAGCAGAATGAGCGCTACGACGCCGCGCTCGCTATCCTTAAGAGCCCGGCTCCCGATCAGCTGCCCACGCTGGGTCTGACCAAGTGGCGCCCGCTCGGCGGCGAGGATCACCTTATCGACCCGCAGACCGTCTACCTGCTGCAGACCGCCTGCCGCGAGGACAGCTACGACACCTTTAAGGAGTACAGCGCCCGCCTGCACCGCACCGGCCGTGCCGTGCGCTTGCGTGACCTGCTGGACTTTAATGCCAACGGTCGCACGCCGGTTTCGCTCGACGAGGTGGAGCCCGCGCTCAACATCGTCCGCCGCTTTAACACCGGCGCCATGTCGTACGGTTCCATCAGCAAAGAGGCACACGAGTGCATGGCCATCGCCATGAACCGCCTGCACGGTCGTTCCAACTCGGGCGAGGGCGGCGAGGATCCGCGTCGCGAGACCCCGCTGGCCAACGGTGACTCCAAGAATTCCGCCATCAAGCAGGTGGCAAGCGCGCGCTTTGGCGTGACGAGCCGCTACCTGTGCAGCGCCTTCGAGATTCAGATCAAGATGGCCCAGGGCGCCAAGCCCGGTGAGGGCGGTCACCTGCCCGGCAAGAAGGTCTACCCCTGGATTGCCGAGGTCCGTCAGTCCACGCCCGGCATCGGCCTGATTTCGCCTCCGCCGCACCACGACATCTACTCCATCGAGGACTTGGCAGAGCTGATCTTCGATCTTAAGAACGCCAACCCCGGCGCACGCGTGTCGGTCAAGCTGGTCAGCGAGGCCGGCGTCGGCACCATCGCCACCGGTGTGGCCAAGGGTGCCGCCGACAAGATCTTGATCAGCGGCCACAACGGCGGCTCCGGTGCTGCGGCGCGCGATTCGATCTGGCACGCCGGTCTGCCGCTGGAGCTTGGCCTTGCCGAGGCTCAACAGACGTTGCTGCAAAACGGCCTGCGCTCGCGCGTGGTACTCGAGGCCGACGGCAAGCTCATGGACGGCACCGACGTCGCCGTCGCCTGCCTGCTGGGTGCCGAGGAGTTTGGCTTTGCGACCATGCCGCTCATCTCCATGGGCTGCCTTATGCAGCGCGACTGCCAGCAGGATACCTGCCCGGCCGGCATCGCCACGCAAAACTGCCGCCTGCGTCGCGGCTTCCGCGGCAAGCCCGAGCACGTCGAACACTTTATGCTCTTTGTTGCCGAGCAGCTGCGCGAGGTCATGGCGAGCCTGGGCTTCCGCACCGTCGACGAGATGGTCGGCCATCCCGAGTGCTTGCGCCAGATTGAGGTCCCGGGCAACCGCAAGGCCAACCTGCTCGATCTGTCGCCCGTGCTGGCGAGCGCGACCTGCGAGTTCGGTGCCCACATCCCGGGTGCCGACGGTCGTCACTTCCTGCCGCAGATGGCTGCGGACAGTGAGCTCGACAAGACGCTCGACTCCACGCTGTTTGTGCCCTATACGGCCGATGCCCGTGCGCACCTGCGCCCGATTCGCTTCCGCGCCGACATCGCCAACGTCAACCGCTGCGTGGGCACTATTTTGGGCAACGCGGTGACCAAGGCGCATCCCGAGGGTCTGCCCGCCGGCTCCATCACCATCGATTGCGATGGTTCGGCCGGTCAGAGCTTTGGCGCGTTCCTTCCGCGCGGCATTACGCTCAACGTGTGCGGCGACGCCAACGACTACTTTGGCAAGGGTCTTTCGGGCGGCGAGGTATCGGTGCGCCCCAACCCGCATGCGACCTACAAGTTCGACGAGAACATCATCGTGGGCAACGTTGCGTTCTTTGGCGCTACGAGCGGCCGCGGCTTCATCAACGGCCTGGCAGGCCAGCGCTTTGGCGTACGCAACTCCGGTGCCACGGTGGTGGTCGAGGGCTGCGGCAACCATGGCTGCGAGTACATGACGGGCGGTCTGGCGCTCATCTTGGGCGAGGTCGGGCAGAACTTCGCCGCAGGTATGACGGGTGGCGTGGCTTATGTCTTCGATCAGTACGGCACGCTCGATGCCCGCGTGAACCACGAGAGCGTTGAGCTCAAGGCCCCGACGGCCGGCGAGCTGGCGCAGATTCGTGCGCTCATCCAGGAGCACGTGGACGCGACGCAGAGCCCGCGCGGCATTAAGCTGCTCTACAGCTTTGAGACGATGAGCAAGCACTTTGTGAAGGTCATTCCGACCGAGTACGAGCGCGTGCTGGCGATTGTCGCCGCCGCCGAGGCCGTCGGCAAGACGCATGAGCAGGCCGAGGAGCTGGCGTTTGACATCGTGACCGGTCGCGCCGACGCCGCCGATGTCGCTCGCTTTGATGTGGCGGGTGGTGTCGCTGGCGCTGTGCCCGCCGCCAGCTCTGTTGCTTCGACCAAGAAGGAGGCGTAAGTGCCATGGGTAAGCCCGGTGCTTTTCTTGATATCGATCGCGTGACCCACGAGCTGCGCCCCGTGGAGGAGCGCAGCCGCGATTTCGATCCGCTGTACGTGGAGCTCGATGACGATGCGCGCCGTGCCCAGGCGAGCCGCTGCATGACGTGTGGTGTGGCGTTTTGTCAGATGGGCGCGAGCTTTGGCAAGGCACGCCCGAGCGGCTGCCCGCTGCACAACCTGATTCCCGAGTGGAATGAGCTGGTGTACCGCGGCCGCTGGGATGAGGCTGCCGAGCGCCTGTCGCTCACCTCGCCCATGCCCGAGTTTACGAGTCGCGTGTGCCCGGCGTTGTGCGAGGCCGCGTGCAACCTGGGCTCGGTCGATGGCCAGCCCACGACGATCCATGACAACGAGCGCGCGATTAGCGACCATGAGTGGGCCAACGGCGGTCCGCACCGCTTTGAGCCGGCAGGGGAGGGTGCACCCACGGTTGCCGTGGTGGGCTCCGGTCCCGCTGGTCTGGTGGCAGCATGGGAGCTTGCACGTCGCGGTGCCTGTGTGACGGTATTTGAGCGTGATGACCGCCCGGGCGGCCTGCTCATGTACGGCATTCCCAACATGAAGCTCGAGAAGTCCGTGGTCGAGCGTCGCGTGACACTTATGCGCGAGCTGGGCATTGTGTTCGAGCTGGGTGCTGACGTTACGAACCCTGCGGTGGCGGCCAAGCTCAATGGCTTTGACGCCGTCGTGGTGGCTGCCGGTGCTCGCGCCCCGCGTGGGCTGGCTGCTGAGAATATTGACGCACCCGGCGTGGTGTATGCCGTGGACTACCTGACGGCCTCGACCGTCTCGGTGCTCGATGGCGGGGAGCCTGTCATCGATGCACGCGGCCTGGACGTCGTGGTCATCGGCGGCGGCGATACCGGTAACGACTGCGTGGGCACCGCGGTACGTCAGGGTGCGCGCAGCGTGCGCCAGTTTGAGTTCTTGCCGGCGGCGCCTGATACGCGCGCGGCGAGCAACCCCTGGCCGCAGTGGCCCAACGTGAAGAAGACCGATTACGGCCAGCAGGAGGCCATCGCTGCCATGGGCGGCGAGATTCGCGCTTGGGGCGTGGATACGCTCGAGGTGCTGCTGGACAAGAAGGGCGCGGCCGCGGGCCTGCGCGTGGTCGATCTGGATTGGTCGGCTGGCAAGCCCGAGCGCATCGCGGGCTCCGAGCACGAGGTGCCGGCGCAGCTGGTGCTCGTCGCCTGCGGCTTTACAGGCCCGGAGCACGGTGTGTTCGACGCCGTTGGCGTGCCCGTTGCCACTGCTGGTCGTCCGCTGCCTGTGATGGCTGCCGAGGGCTCGCATCTTGCGGCGCGTGTCGGCGGCGTCGCCGCGGATGCCGCGCCTGTGTATGTTGCCGGCGACGCTCGCAACGGCAGCTCGCTCGTGGTGAACGCTATGGCCGATGCCCTGGCCTGCGTGGCCGAGGTCGCCGACGCGCTGGAGCTGTAAAGTAGTCATTTAAGAACGTCCCCAATGACTAGTCATTTTTTTGTCTAGTCGTTGGGGACACTCTTTGCGAGCGATTTGCTCGTTTGTCGACGTACGGGTGTTCATTTGTCGACTTCTTGGGCTGTGGTCACCTGTTGTTTCTGTGGTGGCTGTGGGTATCTGGCTCAAAAGGGCGGGTTGGCCGTCTATGTTTACCTGCGGTTTTGTTGCGGTGCGCATTTTCGGTCAAGCTTTTCGTCAAGTGTTTGGTCAGCATCTGGTTTGCAGCCGGAGGCCTATTTTGCCCGCGCTGGTCGTGGCTGCCCACCCTCCTCGTAAGCTCAAATTGAGGTTCATCAGTTTGAGGAGGATGCCGTGACTGACCACGTTTTAGACCGAGCGCAGCTGGCCGAAGCCGTCGGCAACGATATTGCCGACATGGCCCATTTTTGGATGCTGCGGAAGTTCCAGTTTTTGGAGCCGGCACGCGAACAGTTCGAGATCATTGTCGACCCGTGGCTCAGCTATTGCACCGAGCCTTCGCAAAACGAAATCATGGCCTACAACATGGCATTTACCGATTGGCTGCTCTTCGAGCGCCCCTATCGCCATGGCAAGACGCTGCTCGAGCTGTATGTTGACGAACCGCCGGCATCGCTTTCGCCTGCCTCGCTCAAGCGGCTCGAGCAGGTACGCGACACGCAGTATTTCTCGCGCTTTGGCATTTTGGACAAGGATCCTGCGAACGGCATGGTTGCGCTGAAGGATACGCGTGCCGACCGTCGCTTTGATGTCTACGACCCGCATATCGTGCAAAAGGAGCATTGGAGCGACGGCGCGATTGCGGTGCGCCTCGCCTGCGTCGACGATGTCTGGCTGGCGGCGGGACAGCTCTATCTGTATGACATCGCGCGCCTGAGTGACACGGCGGTCGATGGACCGGGCGCGGTGCATCCGGAGGACCTGCAGGATGGCTTTGACACCTCGTGCATCAGCTTCTTTTTGCGCCTGGTTCGCGACATCATGGGCGCCCAGGGGCGGTACGTGAAGTCGCTCAATATTTACGAGCAGGAATGGGAGTAGGGGATGAGCAGTTGTCGCATGCCCTGCCTTCCGCCTTTATGTCTCGATCTGTAACGTTTAGGGACAAAAAACCGGTCTTCCTGTTACAGATCGAGACAAAGAGGTGCAATGCTGCGCGAACGTCTCGATCTGTAACGTTTGGCGGCTGCTTGTGCCCGTAACTGTTACAGGTCGAGGCGCTTGTCGGCGGCGGCAACAGCGACGATGGCCCATTTCTCCGATGTGGTGGTGATGGAAGTGTCTAATACCGTTTTTAAACACAAGCATGCAACACGTAACACCTTGGCGCGGAATAGGATGCTTGCCAGGCTCACGGAGGCGGCTGAACAAGGCGTGCTGCTTGTGACACACGACAATGCCGAACTCATGTGGCTGCGGCGTCATGTGGGAACCGATGATATTGCGGAGCCCGAGCC
>CAVEDI010000120.1:0-2686 GCA_963614405.1 Oscillospiraceae bacterium
AACCCTGGACCTTGGGATTAAGAGTCCCCTGCTCTACCAACTGAGCTAACGACCCGATATCAACACGAAGCAAGAACTGGGGTGGGTAAAGGGACTCGAACCCTCGACCTACGGGACCACAACCCGTCGCTCTAGCCAACTGAGCTACACCCACCGTGTCCTGTGCGCTTCGCGCTCGACTATTATTGCAAGGAACGCCACGCGATGCAAGCCCCAATTTTCAAGAATTTTGAAAAGAGTTTTTCGAGACCATTTCGAGCAAATCCCACCGGTTTCATAGGAGTAAACTTGCCCCACTGCAAATGCTCGAAAGGACCGGCATGAAAGAACTATCCAACCGCACGGCAACGTTTACCGATTCGGTCATCCGCCGCATGACACGCATCTCCAATAAGTATGGCGCCGTCAACCTGTCGCAGGGCTTCCCTGACTTCGATCCCCCAGCGCAGCTGCTCAACAGCCTGAGCGCCATCGCCAGCGACCCCAAGCCGCTCTATCACCAGTACTCCATCACCTGGGGCTCCCAGGCCATGCGTGAGGCGCTTGCCGCCAAGCAGGAGCATTTTATGGGCATGTCGGTAAACCCCAACGAGAATATCGTAGTCACCTGCGGCTCCACCGAGGCCATGATGGCCGCCATGATGACGGTTACGAACCCCGGAGACAAGGTCGTCATCTTCTCGCCGTTCTACGAGAACTACGGCGCTGACACCATTCTCTCGGGTGCCGAGCCCATCTATGTGCCGCTCAACCCGCCCACATTCGACTTTGACCGTGAGACGCTCGAGGCAGCCTTCCGCGACAACGACCCCAAGGCCATCGTCCTGTGCAACCCTTCCAACCCTTGCGGCAAGGTCTTTACGCGCGAGGAGCTCACCTTTATCGCCGACCTCTGCAAAAAGTACGACGCCTACTGCATTACCGACGAGGTATACGAGCACATCGTCTACGCGCCCCACGAGCACGTCTATATGGCCACGCTGCCCGGCATGTTCGAGCGAACCATCAGCTGCAGCTCGCTGTCTAAGACGTACTCCATCACCGGTTGGCGCTTGGGCTACACCATCGCCCCGGCCCAGATCACCGAGCGTATCAAGAAGGTCCACGACTTTCTCACCGTGGGTGCCGCCGCTCCCCTGCAGGAAGCCGTTGTCACCGCCCTCAACTTCGACGACAGCTATTACGATGAGGTCCTCGACCTCTACACCGCCAAACGCGACCTGTTCTGCCAGGGGCTCGATAGCATCGGTCTTGAGCATAACGTGCCGCAGGGCGCCTACTACGTCATGATGGACATCTCTGAGTTTGGCTATGACAGCGACCTCGAATTCTGCGAGGACCTCGCGTCTAAGGTGGGCGTGGGCGCCGTGCCCGGCTCGAGCTTCTTCCGCGAGCCCGTCAACCATCTGATTCGTTTCCACTTTGCCAAGCGGGACGAGACGCTTAACGCGGCACTGGAGAACCTCAAGTCGCTACGTGATAAAATCAAGCCGCGCGGGTAAGGACGGCCCGGCAACTAAAGCAACCAAAGAAGCCCCGCACCGCCCGCCACGTTGCGAGGCTTCTTTTTATAGCGCTTTCTTAAATGGTTTAGAGCCCTATACTTTAGTCACGGAGCAACTCGTCCCAGAGAGAGGAATACTATGGCAGAACAGCAGCTTATCGGAGCGCTCGAGGCCGGCGGCACCAAGATGGTCTGCGCCACGGGCTATGCAGACGGTACGGTCCTGGAGCGTGAGCAGATCGCGACCACGACCCCGCAGGAGACCGTTGAGGCCGTCAATGCATGGTTTGCCGACAAGGGCATCGCCGCGCTGGGCATCGGCGCCTTTGGACCCACCGCAGTCAACCCTGCCTCGCCCCAATACGGCAAGATCCTCGAGACGCCCAAAACGGCATGGCGCTACTTCGACCTGCTGGGCACCATCCAAAACGAGCTCAATATTCCCTGCGGCTACGACACCGACGTCAACGTTGCCTGCTTGGGCGAGGTCACCTTTGGTTGCGCCCAGGGCCTCACGGACGTGGTCTATCTGACCATCGGCACCGGTGTGGGCGCCGGCGTGCTCTCGGGCGGCAAGCTCGTACACGGCATGATGCATCCCGAGGCCGGCCACATCCTGGTCACGCGCGACCCGCGCGACACCATCGGCGAGCATAGCGCTTGCCCCTTCCATGACAACTGCCTCGAGGGCCTCATCGCCGGCCCCGGCGTTAAAAAGCGCTGGGATGGCAAGAGCGCCGGAGACATGGCCGATGACCCAGAGGCCATGGACCTGCTCGCAGGCTATCTAGCACAGGCGCTCATGACCTACACGCTGTGCTACGCGCCGCAAAAGATCATCATCGGCGGCGGTGTGGCCGACCACACCCCCATCGTGCCGCTCGCCCGCAAAAAGTGCGCCGAGATGCTCAACGGCTATATCGTCACGCCCGAGGTCAACGACATCGATACCTACATCGTCAACAACAGCCTCGAGGGCAAGCAGGGCATCATGGGCTGCTTGGCCTTGGGCGCACAGACGCTTCAGTAACAGACACACCCACAGGGCGTGGCGCGCCCGGCAAATCCGACCAATGGAACGACGCCACCACGCCTCATATAAGCCCTCAAATAAAAAAGGCCGCCTAGGACCAAACAATGAACTGCCTCCCATTTCTTGGACACGAGAAATGGGAGGCTTTT
>CAVEDI010000121.1:0-7743 GCA_963614405.1 Oscillospiraceae bacterium
AGTCCTCCTCCTCGACGTCGTACTGCTCTTTGAGGATGTCCAAGAACATCTGCTTGACGGGCTCCTTGGAAGCGTCCTTGTCGTCCTCATCGAACTTGACGGGACGGCCGCCCACGATCACGTCGAGAATCTCGGCGTCGACGGCGTCCTTGGCGGGCTTGGCCATCTGCTCGCTCGAGAGGTGGATCAGCAGGTCGGAGATGGTAAAGACCGGGTCGTCCGCCTTGTCACCGATGTTGATGTCGACGGTGGTGCCGTCCTTTTTGCAGATGACGCCTACGAGCGCGAGCGGGGAAGCGACCCAGTGGTAGCTCTTGACGCCGCCATAGTAGTGCGTGTCGAGATAAGCCATGTCGCCGGCCTCGAAGGCGGGGTTCTGCTTAAGGTCCAGGCGCGGCGAGTCCACGTGGGCGCCCAGGATGTTAAAGCCCTGCTCGAGCGGGGCGGTTCCCAGGTTGACGAGCATAAGGTCCTTGCCGTGGTTGGCGGCGTACACCTTGTCGCCTGCCTTGAGCTCGCGGCCTTCGGCGATCACGGTCTCCAGGTCGACGTATCCCGCCTCCTCGGCCATCTTGATGCCGGTCTTGACGCACAGGCGCTCGGTCTTGTTCTCGCTCAAAAACTGCTTATAGCCGCGGCAAAGCTCCTCGAGCTCCTCGATTTGCTGTGGCGTGTACTTTTTCCATGCGCAGGGACGCTCCATGACGCAGGCTCCTTTCGGATCGATCGTGCTGGTTGATGTACCGTGAGCCATCGTATCACGCGCGGGCTCACGGTGGCGGGGGAGCTTGATGTGAGGTGGCCGCGGGGCGGGGAGCGTGTAAACTGGAGTGAGCAAACCGTGCCCAGCCCAAAGCGAGGTATTTAATATGTCTGACAAGCGCCGCACTTTTGCCGTTATCGACGGCAACTCGCTCATGCATCGCGCCTTCCACGCCGTGCCGCCGACCATGAACGCGCCGGACGGTCGCCCCACCAACGCGATCTTTGGCTTTCTGAACATGTTTCTTAAGATGATCGATGCCTTTAACCCCGACGGTGTGGTCGTGGCGTTTGATAAGGGCAAGCCGCGCGTGCGCATGGAGATGCTGCCGCAGTATAAGGCGCAGCGCCCGCCCATGGACCCCGACCTGCACGCGCAGTTCCCTATGATCAAGGAGCTGCTCACCGCGCTCAACGTGCCGATTCTGCAGTCTGAGGGCTGGGAAGGCGACGATATCCTGGGAACCATGGCGCGCCTGGGTGAGGAGGCCGGCTGCGATATGCTGCTGGTGACTGGCGACCGCGACATGTATCAGCTTGTGACCGAGCACGTCAACGTGGTCTCGACCCGCAAGGGCCTGTCCGACGTGGCGATTATGACGCCCGAGAGCGTGGATGACCTGTATCACGGCATTACGCCGGCGCTCGTGCCCGATTTTTACGGTCTAAAAGGCGATACGTCGGACAACATTCCGGGTGTACCGGGCATCGGCCCCAAAAAGGCGAGCGCGCTCATCGCACAGTACGGCAGCTTGGACGAGGTCATCGCGCATGCCGACGAGGTCAAGGGCAAGATGGGCGAGAACCTACGTGCGCATATCGACGACGCACTGCTGAGCCGCAAGGTCGCAACCATTCGCACCGATGCGCCTGTCGAGCTCGACTTTGACGAAACGTCCTTCCCGGCGTTTTCTGCCGACGAAGTCTCCACGGCGCTGGGCACACTCGGCATTACGGCCATGCAGAACCGTTTCTTGTCGCTGATCGGTGGCGAGGGTGGGGCTGCGGCCACTGTCAGCACGTTTGAGATACCCGCGGTTTCGCGCGCTGCCGCCGGCGATGCCGAGGCGCTCACTGTCGCTGCCGCCGAGATCTCTCGCGCGATCGAGGCAGGCGAGTGGATTGCCGCTGTGGTGGACGATGACAAGGAGGAGGGCGCGCTTTTTGGCTTGACGCGCACGCTGTGGCTGGCGACGTCCAAGGGCCTGTTCGCGCTCGAGGAGGGCGACAGTTGTGCGGCGGCTGAAGTTGAGGGCTTCAACTTCGCCCACGGCGTGATCGCCGGCGTGCTTGCGCGCCTGTTTATGGAGGGCCGCTTGGCGAGCCCGGATACGAAGGCTCTGCTGCATGAGCTTTCGCCCATCGATTCTTCTGAGCCTGAGCTCATGGATCCGCTGACAGTCGATTTTACGCGCATCTTCGATACCGTGGTTGCCGCCTACCTGTTGGATTCCGACCGCTCCGAGTTCGATGAGGCGTATCTGGCCGATACCTATCTGCAGATGACGCTGTCCGCGGTGCGCGGTGCAGAGGGTGCCGGCGAGGACGCTCCTGCGCCCGCCGCTCGCACGGTGGCCTTGACGCTGGCGCTGGTCGCACCGCTGCGCGACCGTATGGCCCGCGAGAACGCCGCCAACGTGTTCGATGGCATCGAGATGCCGCTTGTGCCGGTGCTTGCCAAGATGGAGCGCGCGGGCATGCTCGTGGACCCCGACCGCCTGCATAGTCTGTCCGAGGGTCTGGCGACCCAGATTACCGAGGTTGAGCGCAGTATTCGCGACCTGGCGGGTGACGAGACCTTTAACATCGGCAGCCCCATGCAGCTCTCGCATGTGCTGTTTGACGTCATGGGGCTTCCGACCAAGGGCCTCAAAAAGACCAAGCGCGGCTACTATTCGACCAACGCCAAGGTGCTGAGCGACCTTGCCCGCGACCACGAAATCGTGCGTCTGATTTTGGACTGGCGTGAGAAGTCCAAGATCAAGTCCACCTATCTGGACACACTGGGCCCGCTACGCCGTGGTGACGGTCGCGTACACACTACGTACAACCAGACCATCACCGCGACGGGGCGTCTGTCCTCGAGCGACCCGAACCTGCAGAACATCCCGACGCGCTCGGAGCTGGGTCGTACCGTCAAGACGGCGTTTTCGGCAGGCGAGGGAAGTGTCTTTTTGGCGGTGGACTACTCGCAGATCGAGCTGCGTCTGCTGGCGCATCTCTCGGGCGATGAGCACCTGGTGCGTGCCTTTAACGAGGGCGAGGACTTCCATGCCGAGACGGCGGCGCGCGTGTTTGGTGTGCCGGTGTCCGAGGTAACACCCGACCTGCGCAGTCGCGCCAAGGCCGTGAACTTTGGCATCGTGTACGGTCAGCAGGCCTATGGCCTGTCGCAGTCGCTGCATATCTCGATGGCCGAGGCGCGCGATATGATCGACCGCTACTACGAGGCCTACCCAGGCGTGCGCACGTTCCTCGACAACGTGGTGGCACGTGCCAAGCAGACGGGCTACGCCGAGACCATGTACGGCCGCCGTCGCCATATTCCGGAACTCAAGGCTAAAAATCCGCAACTCCGCGGCTTTGGCGAGCGCACGGCCATGAACCACCCCATGCAGGGCACCGCCGCCGACATCATCAAGATCGCGATGGCCCGCGTAAGCCGCCGCCTGGAAGAAGAGGGCTTTGCCGCCCACATGATCTTGCAGGTACACGACGAACTGGACTTTGAGTGCCCCGTCGACGAAGTCGAGCGCCTCACCGCCATGGTCCGCGACGTCATGGAGCACGTAGTAGACCTCCGCGTACCGTTGATCGCCGAAGCCAGCACCGGCATAACCTGGGCCGATGCCAAATAAAGACGCACCAACAACCCCAAAGTAACCAAAAGCAGAAGGGGGCTCCTTACCAACAAGGAGCCCCCTTCATTCCAAAAAATCAGCCAAGTATCTAGGCGCCAAGACGCCATCTTGGCGGCAGGTAAGTAAACCTAGGGCCTGGCCGGGCGGCACGGGTTAACTTTTCGTAGATTCCGCACGCAAAGAAAGCCACTTAATGTGGCTTTCGTCTTGCGCAGGACCTGACCGAGCGAAAAGTTATCCCGTGCCGCCCGGCCAGGCCCGATGGGACGGCTACCGAGCCGCCAAGATGGCGTCGATGAGCGTCAGTACGCCCCCGTCGTTGTTGCTCGGAATACGCCACTTGGCATGCGCATTCATGTGCTCCTCGGCATTGTCCACGATAAAGCTGTGCCCGACGCGCTCCAGCATGGGGATATCGTTGTAGGTGTCGCCCACGGCGGCGGCATCGGCGATATCAATGCCCAGCTGTTCGCACAGATGCGCGACGCCGGCGCCCTTGTCGACGCCCAGGTTCATAAAGTCGATCCACTCGCGGCCCGCATTGGTGACATAGAGTCGGTCCGAGAATGCCGGGCTGTAGTCCTCGCGAAACGCTGGCTCGGCATCGTAGGCGGGGAAGAAGATCGAAATCTTGTTGGACTCGATATCAAGGCCCTCAAAGGTGTCGACGTAGTTGATCGTGTTGTAGTACACGCTGATCTCGTCGTGGTACTGATGGTCGCGGGCGAGCACATAGAACTCGTCGTAGCAGCACAGGACGGGAACGGCGCGCGGGTCCTCCGAGGCACGAGCGAGCACCTGCTGATACAGCGCCGCATCGATGTTGCTCTTATAGATATAGTTGCCGCGATAGATGACGCAGGCTCCGTTGTCGGGACAAAAAGCAAGGCGGTTTTTGATGCTCTCGAACATCTCCTCGAGCTTGGGGGCGGGACGTCCGCTTGCAGGGCAGAATACGATGCCGGCGTCGGCGAGCTTGTCCAGGCGCTCATCAAGACCCTGCGGCAACACGCGCTTGTCGGTCAGCAGCGTCTTGTCCATGTCGACGGCGAGAATCTTAATATTTCCGATATTGGCGTCCGATTCGTAAGTTTGCATAAAAGCGAGCCTTTCGTTTCGAGATTGTTTCAGACGTTATAACCATCAACTCGTAGTCGGGCGTATTTTCGCAGGATTGGCGCATGTTTGCATCATCATTCACAAACTAATGAAAAAACTTTTCAGAAATTTGAATTTGTCGCTTGTGCTGCGGGCACTTTAGCGTAATATAGCGAACATCGAAAACGGAGACGGAAAAACAACCGCTTACCGAGGAAAAGGTACCGTTTACGATATTAGAATTGCGCCCGGCGATACGTGAAAGGAGAGGCAGATGCAGTTCGTAAAGATCATCACCACTGCAGACAATGCCATCCGACGCAAGCGCGCAATTTCCCGACGACGATAACAATCGTCTCTGTCCGCATGGGGCGCAATGCCTCAACAGAGTCATTTTGAGGTCGTTGGGTTTTAAGCACGACATAGCCGCATGTTTCTAGGGCATGCCTGTGATGCATTCTGCTGAATAACCTGATATTGCACGGTTTTTGACCTCAAGGTGACTTGCAACTGACCGATGTTCTAACTAGCTACCAAGGGCGAAAGGAAACAGCCATGAGCAAGGAAAAAGTCGTTCTCGCATATTCCGGTGGTCTTGATACATCCGTATGTGTCAAGTGGCTCCAGGACGAGAAGAATCTCGATGTCGTTTGCGTCTGCGGCAACGTGGGCCAGGAGGAGACTGGCCTGGATGCCAAGAAGCAGAAGGCGCTTGACCTGGGCGTTCTCGATTGCCAGGTACTCGACCTGCGCGACGAGTTCTCCGATGAGTTCCTGACTAAGGCCATCGCCGCAAACTCCATGTACGAGAACAAGTATCCGCTGCTCTCCGCCCTGTCTCGCCCGCTGCTTGCCAAGAAGCTTGTCGAGGTCGCCCACGAGTTTGGCGCGACCTACGTCGCCCACGGCTGCACCGGTAAGGGTAACGACCAGGTTCGTTTTGAGGCTGCCGTCAAGGCCCTCGACCCCGAGCTCAAGGTTATCGCCCCGGTTCGCGAGTGGGATCTGAAGTGCCGTCCCGACGAGGTCGCCTATGCCCATGCCCACAACGTGCCGGTTCCCGAGGGTGCCAACGACAACCCCTATTCCATCGACGACAACCTGTGGGGTCGTGCCATTGAGTGCGGCCACCTGGAGGATCCCTGGAACGAGCCGCTCGACGACGCCTGGGTTATGACCAAGAATCCCGAGGACACGCCCGTCACCCCGACGTATACCGAGATTGAGTTTGAGGCCGGCAAGCCCGTCGCCGTCGACGGCAAGAAGATGAAGCTCTCCGAGATCGTCATCGCCCTCAACAAGATTTCGGGCGACAACGGCTTTGGTCGCCTGGACCTGGTCGAGGATCGTCTGGTGGGCCTCAAGAGCCGCGAATGCTATGAGGTTCCCGGAGCCCTGACGCTCATCACCGCCCACAAGGCACTCGAGGACATCTGCGTCGAGGGCGACCTGCTCAAGACCAAGATCAAACTCGAGCAGGATTGGGCCACCGCCGTGTACAACGGCCAGTGGTACAGCCCGCTCAAGAACGCGCTCGACGCCTTTATGGCCGACACCCAGAAGTTCGTGACCGGCACTGTCCGCCTGAAGTTCTTTAAGGGCAACTGCCACGTCGTCGGCCGCAAGAGCCCCTTCAGCCTCTACGACTACGGTCTGGCTACCTACGACCGCGACACCACGTTTGACGAGAAGGCCAGCGCCGGCTTTATCGAGATCGATACGCTGTCGCTCAAGACGTGGGCCAAGGTCCAGGGTCCCAGCTCTGCTGCCGCTCAGGCTTAAGTCTTCCTTCCCTTGGTATCCGCGCGGCCCATCCGCGTGATACATAACGGGCGCATGGGGTCCCTACCTTTCGTTATGCTTGCTGACACTTCTTAACATCGGTGGCCCCTACGTTCCGCCCGCATATATGATGCCGCGACTGCGGCTGAGTCCGAGCCCCGCCGGGGTTGTCCGGCGGGGCTCCTTCTATCAATTTGGCGGCTCTGCACCTATATATATGAGGAGTATCCATTATGTTCAATGCTATCGCGCATGCTTTACTTGCTCTCGCGCCCGAGCTCGATGCTGCAAAGGTCGAGGACGTCCCTATGGGCCTGAAGGCCTGGATCGACGGTTCGCAGGGCAACATCCGGAGGGAGACGTTGGGCGCCAAGTGCATGGTGCGTCACTTCTTTGCAAATTAGCTACATGGCCCAGCGCACGGTGGGGAATATGTAAAACTAGCGGTTGAAAAATCGCTTTAGCGACAGGGTGCATTGCTTTGGGCGCTTGTTTTGGTATTTGGAGAAAGGAGACGGTTCCATGGCTCTTTGGGGCGGTCGTTTTGAGGCGGGCGTGGCCGAGGTCACGCAGGAGTTTGGCGCGTCGCTGCCGGTCGACAAACATCTCTATAAGCAGGATATCGCCGGCTCTAAGGCGCATGCCAAGATGCTGGCGGCCCAGGGCATCATCAGTGCCGAGGACGAGCAAGCGATAGCCGAGGGCCTGACCGGAATCGAACAGGATATCGATGCCGGCAACTTCACCTTCGACATCAACGACGAGGACATTCATATGTCCATCGAGAGCGAGCTGACGCGTCGCATCGGCGAGGCTGGCAAGCGCTTGCATACCGGACGTTCGCGCAACGACCAGGTGGCGACCGATACGCGCCTGGGCGTCAAGGCGCTGGCCAAGGAGCTCATGGAGGCCAATCTTGAGCTGCGCCATGTGCTGGTGGATGCGGCCAAGAAGTACGACAAGGTGATTCTGCCGGGCTACACGCACATGCAGCATGCTCAGCCCGTGCTGCTGTCGCATCATCTGCTGGCGTATTCCTGGATGTTCGCGCGCGACTTTACACGCCTGAAGGCCGCCTTTGATGCCGCCGACAACTGCCCGCTGGGTGCTGCCGCGCTTGCCGGTACGAGCTATCCGCTCGATCGCCAGATGACGGCTGCTGAACTTGGCTTTGCGGGCGTGATTCCCAACTCGCTCGATGCGGTTTCCGACCGTGATTTCCTGCTCGATCTGCATTACG
>CAVEDI010000122.1:0-7105 GCA_963614405.1 Oscillospiraceae bacterium
TGATGCCGCACATACGGCTCATCTTATCCATAAGGTCGATAGGCATGTCGCAGATGTTGATGATGCGGCTGTTGGGGCGCAGCACGCGGCAGGCCTCGGCGACGATGGCCGCGGGGTTGGAGTAGTTGAGCATCCAGGCGTTGGGGCTGTACTTCTCCATGTAGTCGAGGATCTCGATGACACCACCGATGGAGCGCATGCCGTAGGCGATACCGCCGGCACCGCAGGTCTCTTGACCAACGCAGCCGTACTTGAGAGGAATCTTCTCGTCGAGCTCACGCATGGCGTACAGGCCGACGCGGATGTGAGCAAGGACGAAGTCGGTCCCGGTGAATGCGGTCTCGGGGTCGGTGGTGTAGTTGAACTCAACCTCGGGGGCGTTCTCGTGGAAGTAGATCTCGCAGGCCTTGGCCACGGTCTCCTGGCGCTCGGCGTTGTTGTCGTAGAAGGTCACCTTGTTGACCGGGAAGCGGTCGCGCTCCTCAAGCAGCATCAGGGCAATGCCCGGAGTGAAGGTAGAGCCACCGCCGGCAATGGTCACGGCATAGTTTTTCTTGGACATGATGTCCTCCTCATTCTGGCCGCTTGCTCAATCCATCCCCGCACGCGGCCTGTACGGTTTGGAATTGTTACCTAGAAGTGGAGTTTTTTATCTCTAGAATCGGCCTTGCGGTGCATACCGGCTCTGCAAGGCCGATTGTTTCGATGGACGATGGTTTACAGAAGACTCTCGAACTTCAGAAGACTCTCGAACTTCTCGCGAACCTGCGGGACGGTAAGGCCGATGATGACCTGGATTGACTGACCTTGGACCACCAAGCCATGCGTACCGATCGCCTTGAAGGAAGCCTCGGGTGCAACGACGCTATTGTCCTTGACGTTAACGCGCAGACGGGTAGCGCAGTTCGTTACATCGATGATGTTATCCGTGCCACCGAGCAGATCGAGGATGTTCTCGGCAAGCACCAAGCGCTCATCATCTTTACTCTGGGCGGCCGATTTGCCAGCAGCAGCACCGCCCTGCTTTTGCTTGTAGTCGGCCTTGGACTTGAGCTCGACCTCAACATCGTCATCCTCGCGACCGGAGGTCTTAAAGTCGAACTTGACGATCAGGAAACGGAAGACCACAACCCAAAGAGCGGTAAAGCACAGACCGACAAGGATGGAGATGGCGTACTGCAGACCGTGTGCGGCCCAAAGGGGCAGCCAGTCCCACGAGAGCATCGAGATGATGCCGCCGTCGAAGATGCCCACGACGCCAAGGAGGTTTTGAGCCATGCAGCCGAGCGCTCCGAGCACGCAGTGGACGACGAACAGGCCGGGCGCGATGAACAGGAAGGTGAAGTCAAGCGGCTCGGTGATACCGCAAAGCATAGCGGTAAGGGTGACCGGGATCAGCAGAGCCTTGACGCGCTGCTTGCGCTCGGGTTTGGCGGTCATATAAAACGCAATGGCGACGCCAAGCGAGCCGAAGACCTTAGTCCAACCAGGGCAGGTATAGGCAGCCCAGGGTGCGGCATCCTTAAGAGCAATGCTCGGATCGGCAGCCAGTTGGGGCAGGATGTTGGCCCAAGCAGCAAAGATGCCGCCATTGACCGCCGCGTTGTCGTAATAGAACGGCGTATAGATAAAGTGGTGCAGGCCTGTAGGGATCAGCACGCGCTCGAAGAAAGCAAAGACACCCACGCCAAACGTACCGGCGGAAAGGATGAATCCCTGGAAGGCAGAGATAGCAGCCTGAACATGCGGCCACACCAGGCAGGCGATAAGAGCGACCGGAACCATAACGAAGAAACCGATCATATAGATGAACACGGAACCCGAGAACACGCCCAGCCACTCAGGAAGTTCGGTGTCGAAGAACTTGTTATGCAGCATCGTGGCGATACCAGAGATAATGAGCGCGCCCATAATGCCCATGTCAAGCGTTTTGATGCTTGCGATAGTGGCAAGACCAGTACCGCTGCCCGCCTCGACAGAATAGTCGACACCAAAGACAGGGCCCCACTGCCCCAAGATTGTGCTTACAAAGTAGTTGAAGGTAAGGTAGATGGCCAAAGCCTCCATGCAGCAGCGAGCGTTCTGCTTGTTCGCGAGCGAGATTGGCAACGCTACGCAAAACAGCAACGGCATCTGGTTAAAGAGCGTCCAACCACCCTGGAGCAG
The DNA here is from genome assembly GCA_963614405.1 of Oscillospiraceae bacterium. GTDB lineage: Bacteria > Actinomycetota > Coriobacteriia > Coriobacteriales > Coriobacteriaceae > Collinsella. The sequence goes on from CAVEDI010000122.1 coordinate 2,167, forward strand.
CACATTCCAGCAATCAAACCAAAGATGGCCCGCAGTGGCCATCTCGCCAAAGATCGCCTCGGTGGTAAACAACGTACCCAGGCCGACGACGATTCCGGAAAATGCGAAAAGAATTGCAGGCGTGTACATTGCACCGCCGAAACGTTGTATCTTTTGCATCATGACGGGGAATCCCCCTCTCTTCATTCGGAGCGCTGCGGTTTTGGCTTCACTCGAGACCGCAGACGCGCCGTTTGCGTGTACCTCGTGCAATAGGACGGGTGGGCCCGCTTCCCTGACTTCTTGCACTTCTATTTTTATCATATCACTTATCTAGACAAGTTGATACGGTTTCTATGTTCGGTCAGCGGTCGATTATTGGCCGTAAACGGTATAAGTCCAGTATTTTGCCTGCTAAATCTAACATAGCTTATGGCAGCAAAATATATTTCTTTTCAACTTGTCTAGATGTACTTGTCTATACCTGTAGACATGCCTATACTTCATTACAATATTCACCGCCACGTTAAGGAGTCACCATGAAAAGCGCGGTCTTCTATGGAAAGCACGACCTCAGAGTCGAGGAATCGGCAAAGCCGGCCGTGGGCAAGCGCGACGTTCTAATCAACGTCAAAGCTTGCGGCGTCTGCGGCACCGACGTGCATATCTATGAAGGCGACAAGGGCGCGGCCGACGTTACCCCGCCCACGATCCTTGGTCATGAGTTTGCGGGCGTTGTCGAGGCCGTGGGCAGCGACGTCGCTGGCTTTAAACCGGGCGATCGCGTGTGCATCGACCCAAACCATCCCTGCGGCTGCTGCGAACCCTGCCGCGACGGAATCAACCACTACTGCGAGCATATGACCGGTTACGGCACCACCGTTAACGGCGGCTTTGCCGAGTACTGCTCCGTCGATATGCAGCAAGTCTACAAGTTGGGCGATCACACCAGCTTTGAGCAGGGTGCTATGACCGAGCCCGTCGCCTGCTGCCTGCACGGCATCGATATGTGCAACATCAAGCCCGGCAGCACAGTTGTCGTTATCGGCGGTGGCATGATCGGCCTGCTCATGATGCAGCTTGCTAAAAACGCCGGCGCCACCAAGGTTGTCTTGCTCGAGCCTGTCGAAGGCAAGCGCGAGGTTGCGCTCAAACTCGGCGCCGACCTGGCAATTGATTCCATCCACGAGGATGTCCCGGCCCGCCTGAAGCAGGAGGGCGTCGGCAACGTCGATGTCGTTATCGAGTGTGTTGGCAAGCCCGTCACCATCGAGCAGGCCATCCAGATCGCCGGCCACAAGGCTACGGTCATGATGTTCGGCCTCACCAAGCCCGATGAGACAATCACCGTCAAGCCCTTCGAGGTCTTCCAGAAGGAGCTCGTGCTTACCTCGTCCTACATCAACCCTTATACGCAGCGTCGCGCGCTCGAGCTCATCGACTCTGGCAGGCTCGACGTATCCTCGATGGTCGCCAAGGTGGCTTCCCTCAACGAACTCGGCGCCATCCTGTCAGACCCAGCTCTGCGTGCCATGGGTAAATATATAATCGACCCCAGCAAGTAAATCGATCGACACCTGCGCGAGCAGTCCTCATCCACCGCTCGCGCACTCAGCTCTAGGAGACCGTCATGGCGCGAGCCATCTTCCAAACCATTTATGACAACGTGAAGCAGTCGATTGACGACGGCACATACGCCTATCTAAGCTATCTGCCTTCGGAGACTGAACTCACGCAACTGTTTGGCTGTTCGCGCATGACGGTCCGTCGCGCCATCTCGATGCTTGCGGCAGATGGATACGTGCTCCCCCAGCAAGGCAAAGGCATGCGCGTCATTCGCAACATCAGTGACGAGACGAATCGTGGTGGCGGCGGACTCGAGACCTTTAAGGAAATCGCAGCTAGCCGAGGCTTTGAGCTCAAAACGGTCACCACTGTCTTTGAGCTCCTCGTCTGTAACAAGGCGCTCTCCAAGATTACCGGGTTTCCCGAAGGCTGTGAACTCACACGTGCTAAACGCATCCGTTATGCAGACGGACGAGCCGTGTGCTCCGACGACTCCTATTACCTAAGCTCACAGGTACCGGGGCTGACACCCGAGATTGTCAACGACTCGATCTATCGTTACCTCGAAGAAGGCCTTGGAATTAAGATTGCCACGGGCAAACGCGATGTAACGATTGAGCATCCCACGCCCGAGGATACACGCGTACTCGATCTCGACGACTTTAACGCACTCGCCGTTGTACGCGGGCAGACCTACAACGCCGACGGCATCCTTATGGAATACACCGAGACAAAGCAGGTTCCCAGCTTCTTTTTACTCCACGAAACGGTCACCCGCCGCAATAACGGCAGCGAGACCCATCAGAGTAGTATGAGCTAACCATCTATTAGTTGCGGTGGAATAGTTCCTAGAATGGCCAGCTTAAGGGCAAAACAGGAACTATTCCACCGCAACTTTTTTGGCCGGCGGGGCAGCATCTGTCCCACCGGCCATCATTTACGCTCTTTTAGCTAGTCCGCGAGCTTTTCCACCTGGTCGAGCATCTTGTCCAGCTTGGCCTTTGCCTCGGCCTTGACCTTCTCGGCTTCTTCGTGAGCCTTCGCCTTCTGGGCAGCCTTTTCCTCGGCTTCGGGGTCGACGACAACCAAGTTGGACGCATCGTGTTCAACAAGCTTGAGCGCATGTTCGGAACAAACCTTGACACAGGCGCCGCAGCCCAAGCAATACGTGGACTCCAGTGTAAAGCGACCGCTTCCCACCAAATCGCAGGCAAACGTGGGGCATACATTGACGCACTCGCCGCACGACGTGCACTTGTCAAAATCGCACTCCGGCGTGCTCACCTGCATGTTCTGGGCAAGCTCGGGATGGTTCTGCAACGTTGAGAGCACCAGTTGGCGCCCGTGCGTGAGCGAACGGCGACGCTTAGTCGTCGTGGTGCCGCACATGGTGTTGAGTGTGCGCTCCAGCTGGGTAATCTGATGGCGATGGGCCTTGAGCTTTTGCGTCACCGAGGCCAGCGCCGCCGTCGCCGGATTGAGCTTGGTCACCGTCAGGCCCGTGGTGCGGGCAATCTTTTCCATGTACTCCTTGCGTTCGTACTCGCGAAGCTTATGGCACTTGAGGCTCTTGGGGTCGACCTCCAAGCCCATACCCGTGCCAGACCACTCCTCGGCCTTCGCAATCGCCTCGCCCAGAATGTCCTCACCGCCGATGTTGCGGCATTTATCGCACACGCCCAACGGCAGGTACACGCTCACGTTGGGATAGTCCGCCAGTACCGAGAACCAGGTCTCGGCCGTAATATCGCCCACGCAGGCAACGACGACCTCGTTTTCGCGCGGCATGCGTTTGAGGGCACGCGTGCAGGTGACGTAGGCGGTCTCGTGGCTCGTAGCAGCAGAGACGATATCGTCATACAGGTTTTTTGGCGCCAGGCGCGGCGAGATGATCGCCTCGGTCGGACAAGCAGCAGCGCACAGGCCGCACTTGCGACAGGAGTCGAGGATCTCGATGGCGTCTTCCTCGACCTCGATAGCGTTGACCGGGCACACGTCCATGCACGCGGTGCAGCCGCTCTTTTCGTTTTTGCAAGTCAGGCACGGAATGGTGTTGCCGCGCGGACGCTCTTTATAGTCGGCAGGATTCCACTGCGGCGCCGATGGATCGAGTGCATCGGTCACACCGCCAAGCGGGTTTTTAAGAAAGTCGAAACCCTTGCTGATCTCGATAATGTCATCAAACAGATCGTGTTCCTGCGCCATGCGCGGCCCCTCCCTGAGCAGTGCAAACAAGCAAGAGATAATGATACGCCATCGGCCCACGCCTCGGGCAAATTACACGCGGCGCATCTTTGCGGCAAATAGCCCATGGCCTATCGCCGCCTCGATTGCACAAGGTCAATCAAGCGCCAAACTATGCCTCGCACATGAGCTGCACGAGCTTTTGTTTGGTCACCTTTGCCTGCTCGTTGGCCATATTACGCTCATTTCTAAAGACCGCATTTGCAACACCCTGCAGATCGGCATCGGAAATCTCGCCAAGGCCCAGCTCCTCGAGCGTGGCTGGCAGACCAACGCGCTGGCAAAACTCGAGCACCTGATCAAGCTCGGGCGCACGCTCCAGACGCAGCTGCACCACCAGGCCAAATGCCACGGCCTCGCCATGCATCGCCTTGCACTCGGGTAGGATCGTCAGACCGTTGGCGATGGCATGCGCCAACGCCAGGCCACCGCTCTCAAAGCCGACGCCCGAGAGCAGAATATTGCACTCGATCAGACGCTCAACCGCCGGCGATATACGGCCCTTTTTGAGATCGCGCTTGGCAGCGACGCCGCACTCCATGAGTGTGTCATAGCAGGCGCGAGCCGCAACCAAGGCCAAGTGCCCCGGCGCGCCACCGTGCTCGTTGGTGCCGTGCGCCGCGGCGCACGAACGCGCCTCGAAGTACGTTGCCAGTGCGTCGCCCATGCCAGCGACCGTCATACGCAGCGGGGCCGCCGCGACCACGTTGGTATCGACCACGACCAGATCTGGATTCTTCTCGAGCATCAGGTAGTGGTCGAACGACCCATCCTCGTGATACAGCACCGAAATCGCGCTACACGGACCGTCCATCGAAGCCGCCGTGGGGCATACGCACAACGGCAACTCGGCATAAAACGCAACGGCTTTGGCGATATCGAGCATCCTGCCGCCGCCAATACCCACCACCATGTCGCAATACTCGGCCTGAGCTTCCTTAGCCATTTCGACAACGGCGTCTTCCGTACACGGACCGTTGTAAATCTTGAAGAACGGCTCGCTTAGATCGTCGTCCAGAAATCCATCGACGATCTGCTTGCACAGCCGATCCTCAGTGCCCTGGTCAAACAAGACATAGGCAGCGCAGCCCAACCATGACAAATACCTGCCCTGACGCGAAAGTTCGCCCGGCCCCTGAACATACCGGCC
>CAVEDI010000123.1:0-5254 GCA_963614405.1 Oscillospiraceae bacterium
GAGGCGGGCGGCATTACGCAGGCCATCGGCGCTTCGCAGGTCATGATCAACGACCGCAAGATCACCTTCATCGATACCCCGGGCCACGCCACCTTTACGGCTATGCGTGCCCGTGGTGCCAAGGTGACCGACATCGTCATTCTGATCGTGGCTGCCGACGACGGCGTCATGCCCCAGACCGTCGAGTCGATCAACCACGCCAAGGCCGCCGGCGTACCCATCGTCGTCGCCGTCAACAAGATCGATAAGCCGGGCGCCAACCCCGACCGTGTGCGTCAGGAGCTCACCGAGTACGGAGTCATCCCCGAGGAGTGGGGCGGACAGAACATGTTCGTCAACATCTCGGCTAAGCAGAAGATCGGTATCGACGAACTTCTGGAGACCGTGCTGCTCCAGGCCGACGTGCTCGAGCTCAAGGCCAACCCGGACACCTTTGCCTCCGGCAACGTCCTCGAGGCCAAGCTCGACAAGGGCCGCGGCTCGGTCGCTACCGTGCTCGTGACCCGCGGTACCCTGCACGTGGGCGATACGCTGGTCGCCGGCCTTACCTACGGCCGCGTCCGCGCCATGCTCGACCCCAAGGGCCGCGCCGTCACCGAGGCCGGTCCCTCCGACGCCGTCGAGATTTTGGGCCTGCAGTCCGTGCCCAACGCCGGCGACGAGTTCCGCGTGTTCGAGGACGAGCGCGAGGCACGCGCCCTGGCCGACGAGCGTTCGCTGAAGGCCCGTATCGAGGAGCAGAGCCGCGTCAAGCACGTCACGCTCGAGAACCTCTTCGAGACCATCGCCGACGCCGAGGTCAAGGAGCTCAACCTGATCATCAAGGCCGACGTCCAGGGTTCCATCGAGGCTCTTCAGGACTCGCTCGACAAGATGGATCAGTCCGAGGTTCGTATCAACACGATCCACTCCGCCGTTGGCGCCATCAACGAGACCGACGTCGTCCTGGCCGACGCCTCCAACGCCATCATCATCGGCTTTGGCGTCCGTCCCGACGGTAAGGCTCGCTCCGCCGCCGAGCGCGAGGGCGTCGAGATCCGTTGCTACGACGTCATCTACAAGTGCCTCGAGGAGCTCGACGCCGCCCGTATCGGCATGCTCAAGCCCACCGAGGTCGAGGTCGCCACGGGTACCGCGACCGTCCTGGACACCTTCAAGGTGCCCAAAGTCGGTATCGCCGCCGGTGTCCGCGTCGAGGAGGGCGAGATCGCCGCGACCGATTCCGTGCGTCTGGTGCGCGACGGCATCGTGGTCTTCAACGGCAAGATCGCCTCGATGCGCCACTACAAGGACGAGGCCAAGAGCCTCAAGAGCGGTTCCGAGGGCGGTATTGGCCTGGAGAACTTCCAGGACATCAAGCCCGGTGACCAGATCGAGGGTTACCGTATCGACCAGGTTGCCCGTACCGAGTAGGGGGTAGCGCTATGAAGCAAACGCAGGCAACCCGCCGACTGGGCGAGCAGCTTCGCGAGAAGCTCGGTTATATCCTGCTCTTTGAGGTTTCCGATCCGCGTCTCGACCTGGTTACTTTGACCGCGGTCGAAGTCGCGGTGGACCGTTCGTTCGCGCGCGTGTACGTGTCGTGCGATGCGAGCCGCTACGACGAGGTCATGGAGGCGCTCGCTAGCGCTAAGGGCCGTATTCGCAGCCTGTTGGCTCGCTCGCTCGATTGGCGTGTTACGCCCGAGCTCGATTTTCGCATCGATCGCTCGACCGATGAGGCCGAGCGCATCACGCGTGCGCTGGAAAACGTTCCCGCCACGCTTGCGATCGAAAAGGACGAGGACGGCTATCCGATAGCGGATGCCGCCCAGGAGGCAGCTTTAGATGACTAATTCCGCCGACCTCGCCTCGTGCGAGTCTGCAGATATTCAGCGACGCATCCTCGAGCTCATCGAGGGTGCGTCCTCCATTGCGATTTCGGGACATACTTCTCCCGATGGCGACGCCTTGGGCTCCGTATTGGGTCTGGGCCTTTCGCTCATGAAGTTTTTCCCCAACAAGGACATTGCGCTGCTGCTGGCAGACGATGACCCGGTTCCGCGTATCTACCGCTTTATGGAAGGCTCCGATCGCCTGGTGCCGGCATCTGCGTACGCCGGCAATCCTGACCTGTTCATCTCGGTGGACGTACCGGTCGTCGAGCGCCTCAATAATTCTGCCGAGGTGCTTCGTCGCTCCAAGCATGTGGTGTGCTTCGATCATCATCCGGCGCGCGAGGAGTTTGCCGAGCTCAGTCTGAGGCGCGTCGATGCCGCGGCCTGTGCCATGATCATCGACCGTTTCTTGGACAATTGCGGCATTGTCGCACGTGACGGCGTCGCGACCTGCTTGCTGTGCGGCTTGGTGACCGACACCGGTCGTTTCCAGTACCAGAACGCCGATGCTGCCGCGTTCCATGCTGCTTCGCGCCTGGTGGCGCATGGCGCCAATCCGGCTCGTGTCGCACTCGAGGTCTATCAGAGCATGCGCGTCGAGTTTTTGCACCTCAAGTCCATTGTCATGGGCCGTATCAAGACGGTCGCGCACGGGCGCGTGGCGTATAGCTATGCCTTCCAGAGCGACCTTGAGGCCTGCGGCGTCACCTCGGATGAATGTGACGGTCTGGTCGATGTGGTGCGTTCGGTGATGGGCGTCGAGGTCTGCCTGTTCTTAAAGGGCATCGACGGCGATACCAAGGTGCGCGGCAACCTGCGCTCCAAGGGTGACCTCGATGTGTCCGAGATCGCTGCCAACTTTGGCGGTGGCGGGCATCATGCCGCCGCCGGCTTTTCCAACAACGGAACAATTCGCGAGACGCTCGCCGTGGCACTTCCCATGCTGGCCGAGCTGGTGGGGGAGGATCCCGCTTCGGTGACCGTCGAGCTTTAACTTTTTGGATGGTACATGGCTCGTCGTACGCCTTCTCAACTGAATTTGCTGCTCACCGTCGATAAGCCGGTGGGCTGCACGTCCCACGATGTGGTCTCGCAATGCCGACGCGCCCTCCATGAGCGGCGCGTCGGCCATGCCGGCACGCTCGACCCCATGGCATCCGGCGTCATGGTGGTGGGCGTGGGCCAGGCTACTCGTCTGCTGGGCATGCTAACCCTCGATACCAAAAGCTATGTCGCCGACATCTCGTTTGGCGCCGAGACCAATACCGATGATGCGGAGGGCGAGGCGGTCCGCACGGTGGCTGTTGCCAACGAGCTCCGCGATCCTGCCTATGCTCGTGAGCGCTTGGCCGCCATGCTGGGCCCGCAGATGCAGGTGCCGCCGGCGTTTTCTGCTATCTCGGTCAATGGCGTTCGCGCCTACAAGTCTGCTCGCGAGGGCAATGCGGTGGACCTACCTCCGCGCCCCGTCGAGGTCTATGCCGCCGACCTGATCGCCGTGGGCGGCGAAGGTGATACGTGTGTGTGGACCGTGGCGTTCTCGGTGAGCAAGGGCACCTATATCCGTGCGCTCGCTCGCGACCTGGGCCGCGCTTGCGATAGCGCCGCGCATATTTCCGCGCTGCGCCGCACGGCTTCCGGTGTTGTTTCCATTGGCGCTTGTCATGCGGTCGAGGAGCTTTCTCCCGAGTCCGCGGCTGGCTTTGCCCTGGATCCCATTGCGGCCCTGGGCGCCACACGTGTTGACTTGCCGGGCAATCTTGCCGACGACCTGCTCTGCGGCCGACGCATTCCCGTTGAGCGTGCGCTTGCCGATTTCGATTCCTCGAAGGCGCCGTTTGCGTTGGTGCTCGATGGGGGACTCAAGGCGCTCGCCCGCATTGAGGGCGGCCGCTTTGTCATGGAGCACGTGTTTCCGCAGGCAATCGGCGGTGTTCGATGATGTTGTCCGCTCGCGAGCTCGCGCGTGTCTTTTTCGCGGGCGAGTCGGACGAGGCTCGCATCGTTGCTGCCGATACGTTTGATGAGTGTGAGCACTTGGGTGCCGCTTCAATCGCCATTGGCGTGTTCGACGGCGTTCACCGTGGACACCAGGAACTCATCGAAGCGCTTGTCCGTGATGCCCGTGCCCATGGCTGTAAGGCGGTCGTGGTTACCTTCGATCCCGACCCGGACGTTGTGGTGAGCCCTTCGCCCGCTCAAAAATTGATGACGACGGCCGACCGTCTGCATGCCTTGGCTCAAACCGGGGTCGATGCGGTGGTGGCCGTTCCCTTTACGCCTGAGGTTGCGGCACTCGACCATGTCGGTTTTCTCGCACTGCTGTCACGCGTAGTCGACATTCGCTCGATTCGCGTTGGCAGTGACTTTAGGCTGGGTCGTGGCGGTGCTTCTGGTGTTGCCGAGATGCGCACCTGGGGTGCCGAGCGCGGCGTTGACGTGTATGCTCACGACCTGCTTTGTGAGGGCGGTGAGGCCATTTGTGCCACCCGCATTCGTTATGAGCTGGGACAGGGCCATGTGGAGCTTGCTGCTGAGTTGCTCGGCCGTCCGTATATGGTGCGTGGCGGTGTTATTCGTGGCCGTCACGAGGGTTCTGGCATGGGCTTTCCCACGGCAAACTTGCAGGTTCCCGACGGCATTCAGGTGCCAGCCGATGGCGTGTATGAGGGTCTGGTGCTGGTCGATGACACCGCGTGGCCCGCTGCCGTGAACGTCGGCCTGCCGCCAACGTATGCCGACGATGCCGCTTCGGCGCATCTCGAGGCCAACTTAATTGGTTATACGGGCGACCTGTACGGCGCCTCCGTTTCGCTGGCGTTTACGCGCTGGCTGCGCCCCTCGCGTGTGTTCGATTCGCTGGATGAGTTGATCGCGACCGTCGAGGGTAATATCGAAGATATTCGTCACAACTTGGGCGAGCAGGGGGTGAGCATCCGTGATTAGCGATGAGGAAAAAGACCAGGTACGCGCTGCGTCTGACCTGGTTGCCATCGTGCAGGAAACGGTCGAGCTCAAGCCTCGCGGCCATGAGTTTTGGGGATGCTGCCCCTTCCATGGCGAGAAGACGCCGTCCTTCCACATTATCCCCGCCACGCAGGTGTGGCATTGCTTTGGTTGCGGCGAGGGTGGCGACGTTTTCACGTATATCATGAAGCGCGAGAACCTGAGCTTTCCCGAGTCAATCCGTTACTTGGCCGATCGCGCGGGTATTGAGCTGCATGACACCGGAGATCGCCGCGAGCGCGGCACCAAGCGTGCCCGCATCTACGATCTGTGCGCCGAGACCGCCCAGTTCTACCACACCATGCTCATGCGCGGTAAGGACGGCCGTCCGCGCGAGTACTTTGCCAGCCGCGGCATGGGCGGCGACGTCT
>CAVEDI010000124.1:0-5230 GCA_963614405.1 Oscillospiraceae bacterium
GCCGACCAGCTCATGTACCATGAGCTGCCAAAACTTGCCGAGCAACTGGACGGTGGTCTGTCATTTTGCGCTCTCAAGGGGTATGACCACTATCCGTGCCTGCGCAAGCTTGAGCGCATGAGCCGCGGCCAGGTCGAGATTACCACCAAGCGCGATCCGGCGGACACGCTCACGGCGGTCGCGGTCATTATGGCGTACGTTTGCCAATCAGCCGATGGCGACCTCGACTCACTTGGCATTCGGTGGCGCAGCGTCAACCGCCCCGACTTTACGACGGCCTCGCGCGAGTGTGCTCGTCGCCTCTGCCCGTTTTTCCCTGATAAATGCTTGGTCCACGGCGCTCGCCGTCGTGCGGCGCATGCCGACGTGGCGGTCACCAACCATTCCCTGCTGTTCCGCAATGTCGCGGCCGAGGGCAGGATTTTGCCTCCGATTCGTCATTGGGTAATCGACGAGGCCCATTCCATCGAGCGCGAGGCGCGCCGCCAGTGGGCGCGCGTGGTGTCGGCGGACGAGTCACGCGTTCTGTTTGAGCGCCTGGGTGGCTCGAGCACCGGCGCGCTAAGCCAGGTTTCCCGTGATTTGGCAACCTCCGAGGGCTCTACGCTCTATCTGGGCCTTACTGCCAAGGCGACGTCGACGGTTGCGCGCGCGAGCATGGCAATCGCCGACGTGTTCGATGGCGTTCGCGAGCTCGGCCGCCGTGCCCGTGGGGGTTATGACAATGCCAATCTATGGATTGGCCCCGAGCTGCGCGAATCTGACGACTGGCATGATTTCTTACAGTCGGCCTACGCTGCCATCGACGCGTTGGAACAGGCTGACAAGAGCGTCGACGCGCTGGTGCAAGCCGTCGCCGCCGACAAGCCCGAGGTTGTTGTCGACCTGGGTGATATCTCGCGCCGCTTGCACGAGCTGGCCGAGAACCTCAAACTCATCATTGACGGCACCGATGAACACTACGTGTATTCGCTGCAGGTCAATCGCAGGTTGCGTGCCGGCGGAGAGTCAATGACCGCAGAGCGCATCGACATTGGCGAGGCCTTGGCAACCGAGTGGCTGCCCGAGGTTCACACGGCTATCTTTGCCTCGGCGACCATGACGGTGTCCAAAAGCTTTGAACACTTTAACCACGCGGTCGGCCTCGATCGCATCGGTGCTTCAACATCCTCGTCGTTGCACTTGGACTCGAGCTACGACTTCGATTCGAACATGGCTGTAGTCGTTGCGGGTGATATCCCCGATCCGCGCGATCGTGAGAGCTATCTTACGGCGCTCGAGCGCGTGCTGGTCGACGCCCATCTTGCCATGGGCGGATCGGTGCTCACACTGTTCACCAATCGGCGCGACATGGAAGACCTGTACGCCCGCGTTGAGCCCAAGATGGCCCGTGCGGCTCTGGAACTCAACTGCCAGCAGCGCAACTCATCTCCTCGTCGCCTGCGCGACCGGTTTATCAGCGAGCCGACTTCATCGCTTTTTGCGCTTAAGGCCTTCTGGGAGGGATTCGACGCCAGCGGCGAGACGCTGCGCTGCGTCATCATTCCCAAGCTGCCGTTCTCGAGCCCCACGGACCCGCTCTCGTGCGAGCGCAACCTGCGTGAAGACCGCGCTTGGGCGCGCTATTCGCTGCCCGAGGCGGTGCTCGAGGTCAAGCAGGCGGCCGGCCGCCTTATCCGCTCGTCGACCGATTGCGGCGTGCTGATTCTGGCCGACCCGCGCCTGGTGACGAAGGGCTACGGAAAGAAGTTCTTAACGTCGCTGCCCACGAGCTCCTACCAGCGCATCGAATCGGCGCAGATCGGGCACTATCTGCAACTGTGGCGTGCACGCCACGAGCGGCGGCGCTAAAGCGGACAGACGAGGGTTTTTGCCATATCGCACAGGCGCTTTGACAGGGCGGGGTCATCCAAGATGCGGATGGCTCCGCCCGCTGCGATTATCTGGCTCAGTAGCCAACGCTCGGAGCCGTAATGCACGGTTACCGTTGCCATGTCTGCTCCGCTGTGCTCGATTAGGGTGATGCCGGCCCAGTCCAGATGCTCCGCCATATCGAATGGCATCAAGAGCTTTGCACTACGCTGCGTCCGGGCAAGGGAATCGTGGAGGGATGCGACGTCCGGTGCGTGAGGCACGACGGAGTCTTCCGTCAAGGCGAGTCCCTCGATTTTATCCATGCGATAGGTGCGCTGCTCATCGACTGCGATGTCCCAGGCAATCAGGTATGTTTGGTCGCCGTTTGCCGTAATGCGCAAGGGGTCGACCAGACGCTTGCGTGGCCGTGCATCGTCCATCGAGCGATACGAGATGCGGCAGCGAACGCCGTCCTGAATGGCGCAGCTCAGCTGCTGCCAGTGCGATCCGTGGTTGACGGTGTCAAAGACGCGCTGGTTATAGCCAAGCTCTTCGGGTAGAAGGGCATGTCGAATCCGAGCTGCCGTCTGCGGCTCGATCCCCAACGATTCAAGTTCGTGGTTGAGCACAGCGCCCTCGGCGGCACTCAGGCGCAACGGTAGTACACGCCCGGCGTCACCGGTGAGGACCACACGCTCGCCGCGGCATTCGCAGATGATGCGCGCGCCCGATTCTCGGTCCGCGAGCGTCGAGACGATCTCGAGAATCTCGTCGAGCGACACCCCCGTGATGTCAAAGCGACTGCAAATCTCGGTTCGAGTCATGCCGCTCTCGCCGGCGGCGTAGAGGGCCTCCATGATGTCGATGGCGCGCGAGAGCCTCTGCTCGCTGGTGAGTTTACGCACGGGCATGCTCGTGCACCGTCCTTTCAATGAGGTGGTTCCACGCCTGTTTGAGCGATTTGGGGGCCACGGGCCTCATGCCGTCCATGGCGTGGGCCATGCAAAATGAGGCGGCGGCTTCAAGATCGCGCACGTCGACGGTCCAGGTCCATCCCACATCGGTGTGTACGAGCTCACCTCGCCCACGCGTGAGGCCGTTGATCATATCGATCTGCGTCTGAGGGGCGAACGAGAACGTAGCTGCAACGGGCGGTCGGTCGGCAAAATCGAATTCAAAGAACAGATAGTCGTTGAGATTGTAGTTCGCGGGGATGACGTAGGCCTTCGAAGGACGCCAAGCGCGAACGATACGGTCGCAGCGGAATGTCCTGATGTCGTCGGTGGCATTGTCGAGACCGCAGAAGTACGCCACGCCCTCGCGCTCGAACATGCCGTAGACGCAGACGGTGCGCTCTTTCTGCTCGCCGCGTCCGTTCTGATATAAAAATCGCAGCGCGCATCGCTCGGCAAAGGCGCTCCATACCGCATCGACGGTGGGAGAGAGGCTGATCGGCGCCTCGTCTACCGTCGTCCTGCCGGTGAGATAGGCAATCTTGGAGCGAATATCGGCAAGCGGTGCGGCAAAAGTGGATGAGCCGGCCGCTAGTGTCTGGTCGATGGCGTTGAGCAGGATATCGGCATCGTCTGCGGTAATGAGGCCGCCTGCCGCAAACGTGTGCTCGCGGTCGATTGTCCACGAGCTTTCCTCGGTCTCCTGCGCGCCGGTGGGGCGAACCTCCTTGATTAAGATGCCGCGTTCGAGCAGTTTGTCACGATCGCGTCGAAACTTGCGCTTATCCGAGTCGATATTGCCCGAGCCATATCCCAGGTCAGAATCCAAGACGATCTGCTCGGTCGTCAGCGGTTCGGGGGAGCTATTGAGCACAAAGAAAAGATTGAGGATGCGCTGAGCCGTTTTATCGAAACTGGGCTCCGAATTTCCCTTTTTAATTGTCTCGGTCGTGTCGCTTGCCGTCATAGAGTCCTCGCATGAGAAGGTGGTTTGCTGCCATGATTTTAGTCCGATATGGAGATTAGGCTATATCCTTGTCCGCTCGGGGCGTTAAGATGGCCCGAATTCGGTCGTTTGCGCTCGCTCGGGGTATACTTTCGACTATATACGGTTCTAATGTGCATGCATTGGGCCTATTTGTCGGATTATGGATGTGGAGCGCACATGGCGAACACCCAGAACTATATTAACCACCTGCTGCAGAACACCGGCATTACGCCGGCATGCAGCGAAGAAGAGCGCTTGGCTGCCGAAGATATCGCTCAGATCTTCCGCAACCACGGCTTTGACCCCGAGGTTCAGGAGTTCAATGCCCCGGCGCCCAGTAGGTTGGCATTTGCCGTTACCGGTATTCTTGCGTTTGCCGGCGCCCTGCTGATGGGCATCGGCGGCGGTATCGGCTTGGTCGGCACCTTGCTGGCTATTGTCGGCGCCGTTCTTTACGTGCTCGAGCGCACGGGCCACCCCGTGGTTTCGCGCCTGGGCAAGACGGGCGTGAGCCAAAATGTCATCGCCTACCACAAGGCCTCGGGCCCGCTCGCGTCCCCGCGCAACCGCCCGGTGGTCGTTGTCGCACACTACGACTCTCCCCGTGCTGAGCTGCTCGCCCGCGAGCCTTATGCTTCGTATCGTGCGCTCATCGCCAAGCTGTTGCCCGTTGCCACGGTTGCCCCCGCTGTCGTTGCCATCCTGCGTATTCTGCCGCTCCCCGGCGCGCTCAAGGTTCTGCTGTGGATTGTCGCGATCCTCGCTTCCCTCGTTGCACTTGCCAACGCGGTAAACATCATCTCTAACCGCCACATTCTTCCCTATACGTCTGGCGCGGTGTGCAACAAGTCTTCTGTCGCCGCTATGCTCGGCGTTATGGACAACGTTGCTCCCTTCCAGGGCGAAAACGAGTTTCCCGACGATGTTCCGTTCGATACCTATTTTGGGGAGCAGAAGCGTCGTGCCGAGGAAATGGCGCGCGCAGCGGCGGAATATGCCGCGGCCCAGCAGCAAAACGACTACGGCAACACCATCGAGTATGAAGAGCCTACCTACGCCGAGGACGAATTCGGTCAGCCGATTGCTCCCGACGCTCAGACCGAGCCCGAACAGGGTGAGGCTTTCGACGAGCAAATCGAGGGCTTTGAGGGTGCGTCTGCCGACGAGACGCTGATCGGCGCTATCGTGCCTGAGGATCAGAATCAGGCTGCCCAAGCCGAAGAGTTCAATGACGAGGTTCCCGCTGCCGAGCCGGCGGAGGAGTCTGCCGAGCCCGAGCCCAAGCTCTATCGCAACGCCGCCGGCAACATCCGCTTTGGTTCGGATGCCATCCGTGCGCTCGGAATGCTTCCCGAGTCCTGCACGCTCGATTACGAGGAGGGCGAGGAGCCAACGTTTGAGCCCGAGCCTGCCCCCGTCGTGGCTGCGCCTGCGC
>CAVEDI010000125.1:0-4167 GCA_963614405.1 Oscillospiraceae bacterium
GCGCTGTGCTCCATGTCTGTCGATCGCATCGAGGACATTCGTATGGCTGCCGAGGAGGCCTTTATCTTTGGCTGCACGGCTGTTGATTCCGATGACATCATGATCAGGTTCGATGTCGATGAGTCTCACGTTGGCATGAACTTTACCTTTGGCGATCGGGCCACCGTCGACGAGGATGACCAGGCTGCCGTGTATGCCGAGCTCATTCTGGCGAGCGTGTGCGATTCCTACGAAAAGACTGAGGCGCCCCTGACGCTTTCCCTCGACCTCAAGGCGGATATCTAATATGACCGAACGTTCCCGGAGCGGTAAGACCGCTTGGGACAAGGAGAAAACCCGCGAGCTGTTTCGTCGCTATAAAGAGACTGGTGATCCGGACGCACGCGAGCAGCTCGTCATGTCCCATATGAACCTGGTAAGGTTTCTTGCCAACAAATTTAAGAACCGCGGTGAGCCGCTCGACGACCTGATGCAGGTCGGATACCTGGGTCTACTCAAGGCAATCGACCGCTTTGATCCCGAGCGCGGACTCGAGTTCACCACGTTTGCCACGCCCACCATCCTGGGCGAGATCAAGCGTCACTTCCGCGACAAGGGCTGGAGTGTGCGCGTGCCGCGTCGTCTGCAGGAGCTTTCTGCCAAGGTCAATCAGGCTACCGATAAGCTCACCAACGAGCTACAGCGTTCGCCCAAGGTTGAGGAAATCGCCGAATACTTGGACGTGACTGTCGACGAGGTACTCGAAGCCATGGAATCGTCCTCGGCTTACACCTCGGTGCCCATCGAGGCTCCCGGCGCGTCCGATTCCGACGATGCCCCCTCGATTCTCGACCGCTATGCCGATGACGACAACGAGCTCGACTTTACCGATGACCGACTGGTAATCGAGGAAGCCATCCGCGATTTCTCGCCGCGCGAGCGCGAGGTTATCGAGCTGCGCTTCGTAAAGGGCATGACCCAGATCGAGATCGCCAAGAAGCTGGGAATCTCGCAGGTGCAGGTCTCGCGCCTGCTGCGTCGTACCCTTAAGAAGATTCAGGACAAGATCGACCCCGATGGAGTGATGGTTCGTTCATGAGTGAGCACCCCCAACAAACCGACCGCACGCTGCGCGATACCCGTATTCTGACGCTTCGCATTTGGTCCGTCGTTGGCTGCATCGTCATCGCCGCCGTCATCTTTAACCTTATGGGCATCCTGGCGCCGGTTATCGAGTTTCTAGCTGTCGGCTCCATCATCGCTTTTGTGATGTCGCCGATCACTAACTGGCTTGAGCATCACGGCGTCGGTCGTGGCATCGGTTCGCTCATCGCCCTCATTGTGGTTGTTGCCGTGCTTGTTGGTGTCGTTTGCATCCTGTCGCCTATTTTACTCGGTCAGATTATGGAAGTCCTGAGCCGCCTGCCTGAGCAGCTTCGTGTTGCGGGCGGCGATCTCAACGAGATGGTCTCGCATTTCAAGACGCTCAACAACACGCCGCTCAAAGAGTATCTGGATGATAATCTTTCTTCGCTTGTCACTGTGGCGTCTAAGTATGTCTCACAAATCGCTGCCGAGCTTGGTCGCGGTGTATTCCCGCTTATTACCAATACGGCCTCCCAGCTGTTCGTCATCTTCCTCGGTCTGGTGCTTGCCTACTGGCTTGCCTGCGATTACCCCCGTATGCACCATGAAGTCTGCACCATCATTGGTCAGGAAAAGGAGACCTCGTACCGCTTTATGGTCGCCATCCTTTCACGCTCGGTCGGCGGTTATATGCGTGGCATGGTCGTGACGTCCATCTGCGGTGGTATCCTCGCTTTTATCGGCTTTACGCTCATTGGTCATCCATATGCAGCGCTCATGGCCATATTTACCGGCATTATGCACTTGGTCCCGGTTGTCGGTCCCTGGGTGAGCGCGGCGATCGCCACGGTGCTCGGCTTTATGTTCAGCCCTATGCTGGCATTGTGGACGCTTGTCGTGACCATGGTGGCTCAAAACGTCACCGACAACGTCATTTCGCCTAAGGTCATGCAGAGCTCGGTCCAGGTGCATCCTGTCATGAGCCTGACGGCGCTCGTTATCGGTTCGGCGCTTATGGGCGCCATCGGCATGGTTATCGCCATCCCGCTGTGCGCGGCTCTGAAGGGTATCTTCGTGTACTACTTCGAGAACGAGACCGGCCGTCAGCTCGTGGCCTACGACGGTGCTGTGTTTAAGGGCACCCCGTATCGCGATGCCGAGGGTAACCCGGTCGCCGCCTATGACGCGCTTGGAGACGATACGTTCATCTATGAGTCCGAGCTCATCGGTAACGAGGCTGCGCCCAAGGCCCAGGCCATGCCCAAACCCGAGCTTGATAATCCTTGGATTAAGCTCTCGGGCCTGCAGCCCGACGCGACGGGCTTTTTCAAGAACCCCTTCGCCAAGGATGACGATTCCAATACGGACGACGACACCAAAACCGGCATCGACGGCTCCATGGACGATGATGACAACTGGCGGGGTAATTCGGATTAATATTCATACGCGCTAACATGCAATTTCGCTGAAGGGCCGGCATTGTGCCGGCCCTCTTTTTTGCACTTGCGCGGTGGGATGGTAATATCGTTACGTTTGAACTGTTTCGATGTGAAACCGAGGAGATTCCCTCTATGAGTGCTGACTACCCGTCAATGACTACGGCCGAGATTCGCTCCAAGTTCCTCAACTTCTTTGAGGAGCGCGGTCTTAAGCTCTATCCTTCTTCGTCCCTCGTCCCCGACGATCCTTCGCTGCTGCTTGCCAACGCCGGCATGAACCAGTTTAAGGAGTACTACCAGGGCAAGAAGACCATGAAGGAGATCGGCGCTATCTCCTGCCAGAAGTGCGTCCGCACCAACGACATCGATTGCATCGGCGAAGACGGCCGTCACCTGTCCTTCTTTGAGATGCTCGGCGACTTCTCCTTTGGCGGCGTCTCCAAGCAGCAGGCTTGCGCCTGGGCCTTTGAGCTCATCACCAAGGAGTTTAAGCTGCCGCTCGACCGCCTGTACTTTACCGTCTTTACCGAGGACGACGAGACCCACGACGTGTGGCGTTCTCTGGGCGTTGCCGAGGACCACATCTCCCGCCTGGGCGAGGACGACAACTTCTGGGCCGCTGGCCCCACCGGCCCCTGCGGTCCGTGCTCCGAGATCTACTTTGACATGGGCGAGGAGGTCGGCTGCGGCAGCCCCGACTGCAAGCCTGGCTGCGACTGCGACCGCTTCCTTGAGTTCTGGAACCTCGTTTTTACGCAGTACGACCGTCAGGAGGACGGCTCCATGCCGGAGCTGCCGCACCGCAACCTCGATACGGGCATGGGCCTGGAGCGCATGGCCGCCATCATGCAGCACAAGACTGCTAACTACGACGGCGATCTGATGCAGCACCTCATCAAGCTGGGCGAGGAGATCAGCGGCAAGACCTATGACGCCGACGATTACTCCGGCGCCAGCCGTTCTCTTCGCATCATCGCCGACCACTCCCGTGCCGTTGACTTTATGATCTCTGACGGCATCCTCCCCGGTAACGAGGGACGCGAGTACGTCCTTCGCCGCCTGCTCCGCCGCGCCGTGTTCCACGGTCGCCTGTTGGGCATCGAGGGCGCCTTCCTGACCAAGTTTATCGACGAGGTTAACGCTCAGATGGGCGAGGCTTATCCCGAGCTGCTCAAGAATGTCGCGCTCGTCAAGGGTATCGTCGCCTCCGAGGAGGAGCGCTTCTCCACGACGCTCGACAACGGCCGCGTCTATCTGGACGAGGCCCTGGCAGCGCTTGCCGAGGGCGCCGTGCTTCCGGGCGATGTCGCCTTTAAGCTTCACGACACCTTTGGTTTCCCCATCGATCTGACCGTCGAGATCGCCGGCACCGCTGGCCACGACGTCGACATGGACGGCTTCACTGCCTGCATGGAGGACCAGAAGGCCCGCGCCCGCGCCAATGCCAAGGGCGACGCCTGGGGCAGCTTCAACGACGTGTGGGTCGAGCTTTCGGATAAGGTCGCAGCGACCGAGTTCGACGGCTATGACAACGATGTGATCGAGGGCGCCAAGGTTGTCGCCATCGTGCGCAACGGCGAGTCCGTCGAGTCCGCTGCCGCCGGCGAGGATGTCGAGGTTGTGCTCGACCGCACCCCGTTCTATGCCGAGATGGGCGGCCAGC
>CAVEDI010000126.1:0-4939 GCA_963614405.1 Oscillospiraceae bacterium
GAAGCCGGTGCGGATCCGCGCAGCGGATGCGCGGAATCCTATACGCCGCACCAATCGAACTTAAAGCCTCCGGCAACGGGGGCTTTTCTTTTATGGCAACACCGCATGGATTCGAATCTCAGTCGAAGCGCGAGCGTCTTAATCATCACTTCGTAAAATTTTTCCAAATTGTCGCTTGACCCATCGAGGGGTCACGTGCATAATAATCCGTGCGTTGCGGCGTTACCTCAGCTGGATAGAGGGTCTGACTACGAATCAGAACGTCATAGGTTCGAATCCTATACGCCGCACCAACTGAACTTTAAAGCCTCCGGTAACGGAGGCTTTTCTTATATGTCGATATACTTGAGAAGTTGCTTTTGCTGTGTTTGAAAGTATCGAGTCGATTGACTGCGTCAAATGAGTAAAAATCAAATTCGATAACTTTTTTCGAAAAATGCTTGACCTTTATTCAGTCGATGTGCATAATAATCAACAAGTCGCGGCGTTACCTCAGCTGGATAGAGGGTCTGACTACGAATCAGAACGTCATAGGTTCGAATCCTATACGCCGCACCATTTGAGATTAAAGCTCCCGGCAACGGGGGCTTTTCTTTTACGTAAGCACTGCATGGATTCGAACCTCGGTCGAGGCGCGGGCGTCAAGAAAACGCGGAGCGTTTTTAGCGAGCGGGCGAGCACGCCGGCAGGCGGGCGAAGCCGGTGCGGATCCGCGCAGCGGATGCGCGGAATCCTATACGCCGCACCAATTGAACTTGAAGCCTCCGGCAACGGGGGCTTTTCTTTTAGGCGGACGCCGCATGGGTTCGAGCCTCGGTCAAAGGGGACTATTTCTCATCGACTCGTGTAAGATTTCGAGTATGCGCCTCGGTGAGCCCGTGGCGCGCTCTTTCTTTAGACGACCGATCAGGGTGATATTTCGTGGCAGAGCGTCCGACATACAAGCTCAGGTTTCTTGATCCCAAAAAGCGCTTTCCGGCCATGCCCGAGCAGCCTGCGGGACGCTCGTATGGCGTGGTTTGGAAGCTCTTTGGCGAGGACCCGCATGAATCATGCTATGTTGTCGAATTCGTCGGCAAAAGCCATGTGTCGCTTTTGGGCTACGTGAGCGTTTCGGGTGAGGTCTATAAGGTGGACCGTCCCGTTAACGAAGTATCGCTGCCCGACGATCCCGACATGCAGCTGATTCTTGATGAGTCCGATTCCAACATCGGTGAGATTGCAGTCAGGGGTACCGATGGGACGATGCGCTCCCGGGCGCGAGTCATCGGCTCTCCCGAAGGCACCATGCGCGAACAATCCGATCGCGAGACGTGGAATTCGACGCGCAGCCTTCGCTACGGCGAGTTCATGGCCTCGATGTTCTTGCGTTACGTGATATTCGCCGATTCTGAAAACGCTGTCTCAGACACGGCAGGCGGTGACGGCCTCGACGAGGGTATGAAAAATGCCGTCGACAAAATCAAACTTGTAAAACTCCCCGAGCCGGTCGAGGTGTTTTTGGGCTTTAACACGGCACCGCTCCCCGATGCTATCGAGACGCTGCTCTACCGCGTTGACCATGCCGAGAATCCGAGCGGTATCGAGCGCTATGCCGCCACCCTTATGAGCGAAATTGACTTGCCCCGCCTGCGCACCATCGCTGCCAAGTCCGAGATGAGCTTGGCTCGCATTGATCGCTCAAAGCTTTTCTATCTCAATTTTGATCGTAGCCTGCTGGACCAGGACGAGATTGACATGCTGCTTGCCATCGAGTGCCGTCTCAACCGCCTCTCTGGCATCCTCGAGCGCATCGGGGCCGGATTGGCCCCTGCGGCATCCTCGCCGAGCCTTGAGGGCTGCGCGCTCTTTGATGCATGGCATATCGCCAAGACGACCAACGATGTTCCCCGACTGCTCGATACGGCCTCGAGCGATAACCCGTGGGGCAAACCGGGTACGGTGGCTTGCCAGCCGGGCGGTGAGTGGGATGTGCGTACCCGCTTCGCGCGTATTGTCGAGGCGCTTAACGTGGTCACACGGCTCGACTATACCTATCGGGCAAACGTTGCCGAGGGGATTATGCTCGTTCGGTTTGGGCGGTCTGTCGTTGATGCCATGCCGCAACGTGAATACGACGCTCAAGATGACGCTTGGCGCGAGCTGGACGAGGACACGCGCGCGATCTGGGGCGCGGAGCACGATGCACGTGTGGCGCTCACGCTTGCGGCAGCGTGTTTTGCCGCGGGCACCTGCATCACGCGCTGCTATGTGCAGATTGCTGCTCCCGACAGTGAGCAGGGCGAGCGCGTTGTCGCAACATATTTCTTTGGGCGCGCGGCCTATCTGGCCGATTGCGTGCCTGTCGCCAAGGATCTTGAGAGCATGGACATGGGCGATATGCCGTGCAAGCGTGTGCTTGAGGCGTATGAGTCAACCGCTCCGGAGACGATTGAGCCTGCGGAGGTTCATGCTCGTCCGCGTGATGACCACCGCGCCCTGCCGCCGGCGCTGCGTGATCTGCTGCTTGCCGATACGGCTGACGAGTTGGAGGTCATGGAAGAGGACGACGACCCATACGTGGCGCGTGTTGTTGAATTGCGCGAGCAGGCAAAAGTCGACCGTACAGGTGCTTTTGAAGGCTTTTCCCGTCTTGTCGAGGAGTTGGAGGCTAAGTGCGCCGTCGCCGAGCTTTTAGCGACAGGTCCGGTTCAAACGCAGTTTTGCGATAACCAGCTGGTGCGCATGGTGCTACCGGTGTTGGAAGAAGACCGCTCTGTGCGAATCCTTCGTGCGCCCGATGCGCTGTACTTTGTCCAGCACGAGATCTGCAGCTTTTACGTCGAGCAAGAGGACTTTGAACGAGCGCTGCCCGAGGTGCGCCATCTTTACGATCTGGCGCGCTCGTCCATGCAATCGCACTTTGCGCTCATCAACGTGCTTGCGCGTCTGGAGCGCTTTGACGAGATTATCGAGGTGGCGCGCCACGGCCTACGTATTGCCAGCGATCGTTCTGCAATCGGCTACCTGTTCTATCGCCTGGCGTTTGCCTATTGGAATTGCGATCAGCTCGACCTTGCGCTGGCTTGTTACCGTCTGGTGCCGCGCGGCGAGGAGTCGGGCAGCAGCGCGCTGGAAGAAATGCAGGGCCTTATGAACGAGATGGGCGTCAGCGAGCCTCCGACGTTCGAGGAAGCGGTCGAGACCATCCGCAAGGCTGGACTCGAGCTGCCGCCAGTGTCCGCCGTGACGAATCAGCTGGCAGATGCCGCTGTGCAACTGGTCGACAACGGCTTCTTTTTCCTGGCACGCGGTTGCATCTTCCAAATGTGGCGCACCATGGGCAACGACGAGCTCGGCTCCCTCAACCGCTCGCTGGGGTAGGGGCGATATAGAGGGGCCGCACCGCGCTATTTGTATCGGCGCGGGCGGGAGGACCCGGCAGGATCGGTAAGGCATAAAGCCGCCGAGCCTGCTAAAACTGTTAAACTCTGCTAAAGTTGTTAAACTTTGTTAAAGTTGTTAAAACTAGCAGAGGAGGGCAGAATGACGAAAGCTGTTAACCCCTTTAAGCCAACGGCGGGCATGAATCCGCCTGAGCTTATCGGACGGGACACTGTTTTGGATGACTTTGCCGAGGCTCTTGAGAATGGTCCTGGTGCCCCCGATCGACTCATGCGCATCTCGGGCGTCCGAGGCACAGGTAAAACGGTGCTCCTTAATGCATTGGGTGACCTTGCACGCAAAAAAGGATTCGAGGTCGTTGACGTTGCCTCCAATGCTGGTTTTTGCAATAGAATCCTCGAGGCTCTGCAGCGAAACGTTCGTCTTGAATCAATCTCGATTTCCCCATCGATTTTAGGGGTCAGCCTTGGCTCCATGGAGATGTCGAAGTCGGCCTCTCATCTGGGCGAGGCGATGTACGATGCTGCGAAGCGCGGTGGTCTGCTCATTACGCTCGACGAGATCCAGGATGCCTCAACTGAGGAAATGCGCGAGCTAGGCAATGAGATGCAGCTCTTGATCCGCCAAGGAGCGAATGTCGCTTTCGCTTTCGCCGGGCTGCCGACATCGGTAGATGGCGTGGTGGTGGATGATACGTTGACGTTCCTTCAGCGAGCCAAACATGTTGAACTTACTCGGCTTTCCGATTTTGAAGTTGGCGGATCGTTTGAGGATACGATGAGACGAGCGGGCAAGGAGCTCGACAAAGGTGCCGCTGAGCTATTAACGAAAGCTTCGGCAGGCTATCCCTTTATGGTCCAGCTGGTCGGATATTACGCTTGGCAGGTTGCTGCGCGCAGTGGGGCGGAGAGCGTGAGCGAAGAGGCGGCTCGTAAGGGTATCCAGGCGGCTCTTGATAGCTTTAATGCTATGGTGATTGCCCCAGCGCTGCGCAGGGTGTCGGAACGGCAGTTTCAGTATCTCGCGGCGATGGCTCAATGCGAGGGCGTCGATATCGCCAACGGCGATATCGCCAAGAAGATGGGTTTGTCGGCGAACAAAGTTGGGTCATATCGCAAGCGTCTGATCGATGCGGGGTTGATTGAGCCCGCGGGCTATGGCTGTGTTTCGTTTGCAATTCCGTACATGCGCGATTATCTGTTGGAGACCGTTCGAGAGGACTAATAAAGACTGGAGGCATCGACGCCGCCGCTGGGGTTGCCCCCGTATCTTTGTCTCAATCTGTAACATCTAGAGGGGATTACGGCATGCAGGTGTTTCAGATTGAGACATTTGCGGATGGCGCCGACTGTTTGTCTAAATCTGTAACCTCTGGACGAAGATTTGTCCTGCAACTGTTACAGATTGAGATGATTGGCTGAGACGTCTACTGGCAAATTGGAATCGCTCCAAAATTTCCCCTTGCCCATCCTTGGCTGTTTGGTTACTATAGAACGGCTGTTACGGAGAGCTGACCGAGAGGCCGAAGGTGCTCGCCTGCTAAGCGAGTATGCCC
>CAVEDI010000127.1:0-3130 GCA_963614405.1 Oscillospiraceae bacterium
CCGCCTGTTACCGTGGCGCCCACCTTGGCGTTGAGCTCCACGATGCTGCCCGAGCTCGGGGCCGTGACCGTACGGCTGGCGGCCTTGGCGTTCGCCTGATCGAGGTTTGCCTGGGCCGAAGCGAGGCTGCGCTGCGCGGCCGATACGGCGTTCGTGTCCGCTGATGCGTCGGAGACGCCAGCCGCTGCGGAAGCTCTATCGACGTCCGTCGTTGGGTTGGCCTGCGCGGCAGCTGCGGCTTTCTTCGCATTAGCGAGGTCTTCTTGAGCGGCAGCAACTGCTCGCTGCGCCTCGGCAACGTTGCGATCGAGCTCGTCGTTTTTAATGGTCATAAGCACGTCGCCCTCGTTGACGGATTGGCCCGCCTGCACGTTGATCGAATCGACCGTACCGTCGACAGAAGGGGAGACCACTGAGGACGAAATGGGTTTGAGCTGGCCTTTAGCCTCGACCGTTGTGGTAAACGTGCCCTCGGTCACCATGTCGGTCACCGGCCCGTTGTTGCCTGCGGGCCGTGCGTTGATGGCTAAGGTCACGACAACGGCGATGAGCACAATGGCGGCCACGACGCCGGCCGCAATGCCGCGTCGGATGAGCTTTTTGCGTCGACGTTCGGCACGTTTTGCCTTGAGCTTGGCATATGCCTCTTCATCGGAAATCTCGGTCGCATCGTTCGCGCGTCCGCTCTGCTTGTCGGCATGCACGTTTGTAATTAGAGGAATCGTTTCGGTGACATTTTCGGGCGTGTGCTCGGTATCATCCGGGCCCGGGGTGGTCGTGGGGACATTCGGCATAGCGTCTCCTTTATAGAAAGTACCTCGATAAGTATATGCGCCCACCGGTTGGGGCGGGCGCATGGGACGGTTTCTTTCTGAACTGTTAGATTGGTCGCAGCAGCTCCATGTTGTAGGAATGTGCGCGTTGCACTACGAGTGGACAACCACGCACAGGCCGACTTTGATGCAGTCGTGAAGTGCCTTGGCGTCTGCCAGGCGCAGGTTGATGCAACCGTGGCTGCCGCACCACTTGTACGACTCGGCATTATCGAAGCTCTTGTCGTTTTGCCAGGTGGCATCGTGGAAGCCGATCATGTTGCCCTCAAAAGGCATCCAGTAGCTCACCGGGCTCTCGTATTTGGGCTTACCGGTCTCGGGGTCCTTGGCTCCGATCAGGATGCTGCCGCCGTCGTTGCTGTTGATCTGCCACACGCCCTCGGGGGTAGCGTCTTCGCCCGGTTTGCCGGAAATAAAGTTGGCCTCCCAAACGATATTGCCGTTCTCGTCATAGTAGCGCGCGTGCTGCTCGGACAGATCGACGTCGATATACGCCTTCCAGTCGGGCTCTCCCTTTGCGGTAAAGGTGTCAGCCTTCTGGGAGTACTTGATCTCGATTTCGCCGGTCTGCTTGTTGTTAATGGCGTCCTCGACCTGCTTGGCGAGCGAGCTGCTGTCGATGGACCAACCAAAGTCGCCGCCTTCGACGGCGCACTGCTTGCCATCGGCGCGCGTCCACCAGCGAGTGGAGCCCACGGTATTAAAGCCGTTGGCGAGTTCGGCTGCCCAGCTACTGATCTGCGACGTATCGAGCGTGGGGTTGGCCGGATCGGCAAAGCTGATCCACTTCAACACGGAGCTGCCGTCGACCTTTCCGGCATCCTCGCCGTTGAGCTTGAGGGTCACGTTGACGCCCAGGAAGTTGTTGGCGGCATCGCATGCGGCCTGAATCTGATCATCAGTCAGCGTTCCATTGAGCGGTTCATAGGCATCGTTGCCGAGCTTGGAAAGATCTACGGTCTCGGCCAGCGAGGCAAGCTCGAGCTCGGCATACTTAATGACATGCTCGCGGTTGATTTTTTCGTTGGAGCGCGCCTTCTCGACGGTAAACTTGCCGGCCTGCTCGTCATAGGAGCTATTGGCCTCGAACGTGCCCGAACGGCCCTCGTTAAACTCGTCGATAGCGGCGCCCAGGTCCTCCTCAAACTTCTTTTGGTCAAAGGTATCGGAGAGCATGGACAGGTCGACGTCTTGATCAAGATCGACTTCGTTGGAGGTTGCGGTTGTTTTGGTCTTGCCACTTAAGGATTCCACAAGTCGGACCGGCCATATAAAGGCTTCGTTGTGGCTGATAATCTCTTTTGCAGCAGCTTCGCCGTCGACAATGGGTTCATCGGACTCGGGCTGATAGGACCAGCTAAAGTCATCGCCTGTCACGGTGAGCTTATAGTGCTTCCATGCCGAGTTGACCTTGGTGGCGGCAGACGAAGCGTTGGAGAACGAGACGTCGACGCCGGCAATGGTGGTGTTGGGGTATGCTAGCTGCGAAAACGCTACGATGCCTACGATATAGACAATGACGATTAGACCCAGGACGACAAAGAGCGTCGTCTTTTTGCCCGACTTATTTTTGCCGGCGGACTTGCGCGCGGGGCCACGATCGCCTCGAGCGTGCGTCGGGGGCTGCTTGGGCGCATTGCCGTTTGCCTGGCGCTGCTGACGTTGTTGACGCTGCTGTCGCTGTTGGTTCGGGCGTTGGGAAGCGTTTGCTGCACTACGCTGCTGACCGTGGCTCGGCGCGATAGGACGCGGCGACTGAACGCCGCCGGTGTGCCTGCTCGGCTGCTGCGGATCGGGAATCAGTTGAGTTCGATCGTTTTGCGACATCGTATGCATATCCTTCGAATTTCGCCTTATGGCTCATCGTGTTTTTACTGGGCTTGCATTATAGCGATTGCCCTGCTGTTTGTGGTACGGAAACGCTGGCATTCAAAAGAGGTGGGACATTTGTCCCACCTTTGAGTCATTCTTTGCCGTTATCCGCACACGCCGCATTTTGCACAGGCCGAAAGTGCGGCCGGAGCCTGCGCGATGCCGCCCTTTGCCGTCTCGCGCAGCGTGGCCGGCAACGCGTGACCCACCGAGAGCATGACATGTGCCATCTGGTCAAACGGCACCAAGCTCTTAATGCCTGCGAGGGCGAGTTGTGCCGAGCTAAAGGCCGCTGCCACGCCAATGGCGTTGCGGTTTTGGCAGGGCACCTCCACGAGGCCACCGACGGGGTCGCAAACGAGGCCCAGCAGGTTACTCAGCGCGATGGAACTGGCGTCGAGCGCCTGCTCGGGCGTGCCGCCGAG